>NZ_JXQR01000075.1:0-270 GCF_000834715.1 Flavobacterium sp. MEB061
AACAGAAACTTCATCCTGCCAACACAAACCGGTAAAAATACAGCATCTGTTTTATATACAACCTTCTTAGGTCTTACAACTCTTAGTTGCATTCAGGTTGATGATGCAGCTTATTCAAATGCTAATTGGTCGAATATTAAAGAATCAACAACTACTTATTCTAACACTTGTAAAACATTAGGCGTTAATGATCCTGCTTTTGCTAAAGCCACAATTTATCCAAATCCAACTAATGGAGAAGTAAATATTAGCAATATCATTTTAGAGAAA
>NZ_JXQR01000076.1:0-155326 GCF_000834715.1 Flavobacterium sp. MEB061
CAGGATTCGAACCTGCGGCCTCCTGCTCCCAAAGCAGGCGCGATAACCGGGCTACGCTACACCCCGTAAGCGGATGCAAATATAGTAATAAATTCTGTTTACAAAAGAAAAATTTCAAAATAAATAAAACTTATTTTAAGATAGTTATTTAGGATTTATTTTGAGGGGAATTTTTTATAATAAAGTTTACCTTTGCATCACTAAAAACTATACATATTATGTCAGATACAATCGAAAAAATTAAATGCCTAATTATTGGTTCTGGTCCGGCGGGTTATACTGCTGCAATTTATGCTGCCAGAGCAAATATGAATCCAATATTATATCAAGGAATGCAGCCTGGTGGTCAATTGACTACGACAAATGAGGTAGAGAATTTTCCGGGTTATGTTGATGGTGTTACAGGTCCTGAAATGATGGTTCAGTTACAAGAGCAAGCAAAACGTTTTGGTGCTGATATTCGTGATGGCTGGGCTACAAAAGTTGATTTTTCAGGAGATATTCATAAAGTTTGGATTAACGATGCAATCGAATTGCACTGTGAAACCGTTATTATTTCTACAGGAGCTTCGGCTAAATATTTAGGATTGCCTTCAGAACAACATTACCTAAACATGGGTGGAGGAGTTTCTGCCTGTGCTGTTTGCGATGGATTTTTCTACCGTAATCAGGAAGTTGTTATTGTTGGAGCAGGAGATTCTGCTTGTGAAGAAGCACATTACTTGTCTAAACTTTGTAAAAAAGTAACCATGTTGGTAAGAAGCGAAAAATTCAGAGCTTCGAAAATTATGGAAGAACGTGTTCGCAAAACTGAAAATATCGAGATTTTAATGAATCACGATACTGTAGAAGTTTTAGGTGACAACAACGTTGTTCATGCCATTAAAGCATTAAACAAAACGACAGGCGACGTAATTGAAATTCCTGCAACAGGATTTTTCGTTGCAATTGGTCATAAACCAAATACAGATATTTTTAAAGATTATATTACTCTTGATGAAACAGGTTATATTATAAATGTACCGGGAACATCTAAAACAAATGTTGATGGTGTTTTTGTAGCCGGTGATGCTGCAGATCACGTATACCGTCAGGCAATTACAGCTGCGGGTACTGGTTGTATGGCTGCACTTGATGCTGAAAGATATTTGGCGTCTAAGGAATAAGTGAAAATTGTTTCAGGTTTTCTTTGTTTCAGGTTTCAAGTTCTTGGAACCGTTAATTAGAAAGCCAATAAAAAAATAAAAAATCCCATTCGCCGCGGCGAATGGGATTTTTTATTTTATAACGTTCCAATAACTTGAAACAAAGAGAACCTGAAACTTGAAACTATTTAAGTTTTTTGATCAATTTTGCTTCTTCAGAAAAACGGGTAAGTTCAATTTTTGGATTTCCAAATAGTGTAAGTTCTGATTTGTCTCCGGCGGCTATCGAAATAGTAGTTTCTGCAAGAATAGTTCCTGTTGAATATCCTTCTGTAGTAACATTTGCTTCTTTTAAGGTGAATTTAGTTCCTGTAAAAGTAGAATTGTTATCTAAACGAATAGTTCCTTTTTCGGTAATTCCTTCAATTGCAGCATTTGCTTTTTGATACAAATCACATTTAAATTTTATTGCAGCTACCAATGCTTTAATTGAAGCATTTTTACTTAATTGTAACGTACCATCATCTGATTTTAAATTTAATTCTGTTTTTGATTTATCATCAGCAATTAAGGTAAATTTTTTAGAATTTGCATTCAGAAATAATTTAGAATAATCATAACTGTTAAATGTAATATCATCTAATTGAAGTTCTTGTATGGCATAAATGACTGATTCATTTTTTGCAATTACTTTATTAAGAGATTTTGTGTACGTAACGCGAACAATTAATTTCTTAAAAATGGTGCTTTCTTTTGTTGTGTATAAACGAAGCATTTTATCTCTTAAATCCATTCCGATGATTTCGTGTAAATTGTCATCGGCTTCGATTTTGATTTCGTTTTTCTCTCCACGTTCCAGATAAACTTCCAAATTGTCATCGGCTTCGATTCCATCAAATTCTCCTACTTCTTTAATAGAAGTGGTTACGATTTTAGATCCTTTTAGTTTTTCTCTTTTTTGTGCAAAAGTTAATGTCGTAACTAATAATAATAGGAGTAAGGCTGTACTTTTTTTCATTAATTCTAGATTTGATTTGGACAAATATAAAAAAATCATCCACTTTTGATGAATGATTTCTTTTATATTTAACAGATAAATATTTATCCCTGACTGATGCTTCCTCCTGAACTTGATTTTTTCTCGATTGTTTTAGGAGCTATGTCATAATTAATATGGCCTCCGCTGCTCGCTTCTGCTTTAAGGCTTACAATTGGATGTACATTTATACTTCCTCCGCTTGAAACATCCGCATTTACTTCGTTTGCCAATAATTTTCCGGCATCAACACTTGCACCGCTTGACGCTGTTGTTTGAACTTTTAAAGCTTTTCCCTGAACGTTAATAGAACTTCCGCTGCTTGATGTAGCCGAAATATTATCAGATTCAATGTTAAGATCCATAGTTGCGGCACTAGATGATTCAAGATCTATATTTTCTCCCTGAAAAACATTTTTGCTTTGTACAGTTGAAGCGCTCGAAGCTTCTATTTTTTCAAGAGAGGGCACTTTTACCGTAACTTTTTTCATTGTAATGTTGCGGAAAGAACTGTATTTGCATTTAATTATTAAAGTTCCGTTTTCTACTTTAGTTATAATTTCTTTCTGCAAATTATCATCAGCTTCAACCGTAATTTCGGTTGCGTCAGATTGTTCGATTACAACATCAATGGCATTGCTTACAGATATGTTTTTAAAATCTCCTTCAACAATTCTTTTTTCGGTAGTCACATTTCCGCTGCCTTCAACAGTATTCATGTTAAAATTACAAGAGGCAAATAATAATGCGGTGATTGTGGCAATAATGAATTTCGTAATATGAATGATTATTTTGATCATGGCTTAGTTAATTTTGATTATTACTCCGTTTTTATCAGTGGTTAGTTTTCCTTTAGTTTTTTTTCCGTTTAAAACTTCTTTACCGTTAATTTTAACCGAAACTTCATTTATTGTATCATTGTCGTTTTGATTCTCTTCAATGGTAACATCGTCATAATCATCTTCATCTGGTGGGCAGTCAAAACATTTGATTTTAGAACCTTCTACTTTGTAGTTATAATTTCCACTAAAGTGTAAGTTGAAAAAATCATCTTCAGAATCATCGTAATCTTGTACAGAAGAATCTGGTTTAAATAGCTGTCCTTCTGGTAAGTATAGATAAATGTCAACTTCTTGTCCTCTGAATTTGTTTTTTACATCCGTAAGAAAATAATTATCCAAAATTAAATGATTTCCGTTAATTTCAATCTTATAATTTATTTTTTCTGCTCTTTTTTTAGCATTTGTAAATGAATTTCCTCTTGCACTTTTTTCTATTTGCAGGTATGCATTAGATTCATCAGTACGTAAAACATGCAAACGAACATCTGTAGAATAAATCAATTGATTGTTGGCAGAATCCTGTACAAATTGAAAATCTCTGTGGTGATCTAAGTCTTTAGCATAGTAATCATTATATCTAAACTTTACATAAAGTGTATCGTTTGGACTAATACCGATCTCTTTTTTCTCAATAGTTTTATTATCATAAGAAATTTCTGTAGCTTGTTTAATTCCAATGCTTATTGCAATTGCTACTGCGATAATCCAGATTGCTAACAAGGTATATTTTGTGATATTTCCAATTGATTTTAAATCTGGAGATAACAATTTGAAACCTAATAACGTAAGGAAGAAAAACGGAATTCCAACTGCAAAGAACATCAATAAACCAAATGACCAGATAGGATAATCTGTAAAGTTTCCTGCGTCAACAAAGTTTTGCCAAGGAAAATCAACAAAAACATTTGTTCCTAAAGTAAAAACCCCAATCAGTAACATGATTAAAACGCTAATTCCTGACATGATTAAAACTACTCCTAAAAATTTAGCGAAAATTTTAAAAATTGTCATGATAAAGTCTCCAAATGAACTACTTATTCTCTCAGCTCCCGACTTTACCTGGTTTCCCATTTTATCATAATCTGCACTTTTAAATTTATCAGATAACGATTCGATTTCTTCACGAACCTTTTTCTCAATATTTGAAATGGTTACCGGTTCGCCAGTCATTTCTAATTTTTCAGAAGTTGTAACTGCTTCCGGCGTTACAATCCAAAGAACAAAATAAGCTAAGATCCCGGTTCCGAAACCTGCAAAAACAAATATTAAGAATATGATTTTGATCCAAACGGCATCAATTCCAAAATAATGTCCTAAACCTGTTGCAACACCACCAATCATACCTTTTTCTTTATCACGGTATAATTTTTTGGTTTTTCTGTTTGCATAGTCATTAAAAGACTGATTTGGTTTTTCGTCATCTTCAATAATGTAATCTTCAGGTTGTCCCATTACTACAATTACTTCCTCAACATCTTTCAATCCCACAACATGTTTGTCGCTTTTTTGTTTTTCTGTTAATAATTCAGAAACACGCATTTCGATATCTTTAATAATTTCATCCTGACCAGATGAGTTGTTTAATGATCGTTTTATGGCGTCAAAATAGCGCGTTAATTTTAAGTATGCATCTTCATCGATGTGAAAAAACATGCCTCCTAAGTTAATATTTACTGTTTTGTTCATGACTTATTGATTTTGATTGGTGATTAGTTTTACGGCATCAGACAATTCTGTCCAGGTACCGTTAAGTTCGTTTAAAAAAGTTTGTCCTATTTCGGTTAATCCATAATATTTTCGTGGTGGTCCGGAAGTCGATTCTTCCCAGCGATAATTGAGTAAACCGTCGTTTTTCAGTCTGGTTAAAAGAGGATAAACCGTTCCTTCAACCACTAATAATTTTGCGTTTTTTAAAGTGTCTAATATTTCTGATGTGTATGCGTCTTTTTCTTTTAAAACAGATAAGATGCAAAATTCAAGAACACCTTTGCGCATCTGTGCTTTTGTGTTTTCAATGTTCATAATTTCATTTTGTTTTTTTTAGATTGAACAATTCGTTTTTTGATTGATGATTTTGATTGATGATTGATTTCGAAACTATTTCTATTGATTGTTTGTATGGTTTCGACTATAACTTTTAATTTTTTTTTATGTCACACTGTGCTAAGTCGAAGTGCTTCATAATAATGATTACTTTATAAAAGGAATCGTTAGCGGATATTTGTAATATTCTCCGTTTGAAGTTTTTATTGAAGCATAAATCACTAAAAAGAATTCAACAACTTTTAGCAATCCAAAAAGTACTACAGCTGTTGCACCAATTGTTAGTAAGCCAATATTACCCTGAAAATTGAAATTTCTGATAACGAAATCTTCATCGTTAAAAACAGCTTCCATAGGAAGGTTTTGAAGAAATACAATGATGAAAATCGGAATAGCAATTAAGGCTAAGATCAAAGTATAAAGCAATAAACTTAACTGAAAATTTAAAGCCTGTTTTCCGTGGTGATTTACAAATTCTGATTTGTCTTTGTAACTCGTCCAGATTAGTATTGGAAAAATATAGTTTCCAAAAGGAATGATATACTGACTTAATGTACTTAAATGTGTGAACGTTGCAGTGTTCTTTTCTGATGTTGTTTCCATGATGAGTGGTGTTGTTGTTTCCATGATTAAAAGCATATAGTAATTTCTTATACAAATATATGGCTAAAAGACAGTATCTTGTTTTGCATAGTACCAAATATTAACAAAATATTAACAAATTTGATATTTTATTTAACACAAAAAGGTGTTGACAATCAGTGTTAATACTTGATTTTACTGAGGTTATTGGAAAGTTTTAACCATTTATTGTGCGTGCATAGTTTTTTTGTATTTTTACATAAAAAAATAAATCACATGGCAATTTCAGTTTCTAAACTCAACAAATTTGTATTTTTCAAATTACCGTCGGCGTATATTTGCGGTGTACGCGTTAAAGCTATCGATGATAAAACTTGTATAGTAAGTGTAAAACACCGTTGGATAAATCAAAATCCTTTTAATTCGATGTATTTTGCAGTTCAGGCAATGGCGGCAGAGTTAACGACCGGAGCTTTGGTGATTTCACAAATTCAGCAAAGCGGAAAAAAAATCTCAATGTTAGTCGCTAATAATAAAGGTAACTTTACTAAAAAAGCAACTGGAAGAATCACTTTTGTTTGTAACGACGGACATTTAATTGCCGATGCCATAAAAAAAACTATTGAAACAGGTGAGGGGCAAACTTTCTGGATGAAATCTATAGGAACTGATGAAAAAGGAGTTCAGGTTTCTGAAATGGATTTTGAATGGAGTATTAGAGTAAAATAGTCTTTTGCCACAGATTTCACAGATTGAAATGATTTTTTTATTGATTTCAAAATAGAAATCTTTTTAATCCTTTAATCTGTGGCAAAAAGGAACCATAAAAAAAAGACCTCAATTTGAGGTCTTTTTTGTTGAAATAGAATTTCGATTATTTTTTTGCGCAACACGCTTTTTTATCTTTTGCTGTTTTTTTGCAGCAAGATTCTTTTTTTGCTGTTTCTTTTTTAGGAGCCGGTTTTGTTTCTTGTGCCTGCGCGCTAATTGTAAATAAAGCTATTGCTAAAAGGGTAAATACTTTTTTCATTTTTATTCTTTTTAATTGTTTGTATGATGTATTATAATTTAATTTTCTGAGTAGAATTGAGAAACCCATTCGTCAAATTCAGCTTTATATGTTTCTTGTGCTTCTGACAAAATTGCTTCTGTTTCTTCTATTGGATCGAGATTGAAATTTTCTTTTAGCCATACTTTATATTCAGGCAAATTTTCGCTTTCTTCATAATCGTCTTCATCTTTATAAAAATAAGCTTCCTCGTGATCTACAGAAATCTCATTATCAAAAGTTAGCAATTGCATAAATTCGAAGATGTTTTTTGCTACGATATGATAACCGCCTTCATCACCAAAAACAACTACTGGCAGTTCGTTTAAAGATTTGCCTGAGTCGTTATTCCATAAAACATACATCGAGCCAGATCCGTTTGCCTGTGCAAAAGGCATTAGTTTATCTAAAAAAGCAGGATCTTCAGACCAGGTCGAAATTCCGGATTTATCATCTTCATATAATCCAAAACCCTGGGAGTAATTTTCGAATCCGAGTTCATCGTTTATTTCAAAGAATAAAGTTAATTCGTCAGTAATTTGATTGTTGAAATTCTTTTTGAAGTCTTCTAATGTCATAGTTTTTCATTTGGGGTAATACTATTTTTAAATAAATCTAATAAATAATAAAATGCTTTTAAAGATTCTTCTTCGTTAAAACCATTTTTTTCAAGAATCATATTTTTATACCCAGAAGTTGATTCATAATAATTTAACTGGAGAGCTACAAAATCATGAAATTCTGTCCAGTCCGGAATAAGATTTTCTTTAGCATTATTTATAAAACAACATAAATTGTATCCATTAATATTATTATATAAAGTAGTTAATGATTTGTTTCCAATATATAGTTCAGGATTATCACGAATAAAATCTAATAAAATATAAAGATTAGAAGGTTTATTTTGATTCATATTAATTTTTGAGCTAATATAAAAAAATTAATAATTCAAATTAACTCCAAAACCAATTCCCATATCACTATCATAATGCGTCGTAATTCCAAAATTTCTGGCGACGATATATTTCAAACCTGCCATATATTCTTTATCTGTATTCCACATTAAGTTCATTCTCAAACGTCTGGAAAGCGGAATGTCTTTTCTTTCAAATTGTAGTCTCACATTCCCATCGGTATAAACCTCTATTTGCGCTTTTACAAGCATTGGTAAAGTATATTCCATACCGGCACTAAAAACAGAGCGATTGTCTTTTGTATTACTTTGCCCGAAAAGATTTTGTTCCTGTTCGTCCATTCCCATTTTTCGATAGCGCCAGTCAAAACCTATAAAAGGCATAAACCATTGCATTTTACCTATATAACGACCAATATGGGTTTCGGTTTCGTAACCGTGTTTGTCGCTGTAACCCAATCGCCATTCTGTTCCAATGCTCCAGCGGGTGTTGCTGTACATGGCTTCACCGTCGTTTCCGTTTGAAGCAAAATCATTTTCTGCCATAAAATGAAACATTCTATCGTCCATTTTTAACATTTTGTACGCCATTTCAGGATGATGAATCAACGGATTTGGCGCTGAATTTTCATAACTGAAAATACGTCCCATTCCCGCCATCATGTGATATAAAATATGACAGTGAAAAAACCAGTCGCCATCAGCATTTGCCTGAAATTCTATCGTGTCCGTTTCCATCGGCATAATATCAATCACATTTTTTAGGGGAGAATATTCACCATGTTCGTTCAGAATTCTAAAATCATGACCGTGTAAATGCATTGGGTGACGCATCATTGATCCGTTGTACAATACAATCCGAACGTTTTCGCCTTTTTTGATTAATATTTTATCCGTTTCAGAAATCACTTTATTATCTAAACTCCAAACATAACGATTCATATTTCCTGACAATTCAAAACGCAATTCTTTTACAGGCGCATCTTTTGGAAGCGTTGTTTTGGTTGGAGATTTCAGCATTCCGTAATTTAATGTTACAATTTCAGAAGTTTCAGTAGAATCGTTTGCCATTTCCATGCCCTCCATATTGTGCATAGAATGATCTTCTTTTTTTACTGATTCCTCTTCACCGGAAATTTCAGGATACATTACGGCATTCATGTCCATTTTATTAAGTGACATGTTCATACCCATATCATTCATTTCGCCATTCATCTTCATCATATCATTCATCATCTTCATTCCTTCAAAATATTTTAATTTCGGAAGATGAGCAACAGGTTGTTTAGTGCCTTCGCCTAAAAATAAAGAAGCAGATCCGGTTCTGTCTTCGGCTGTAGCCAAAAAAGCAAAAGATTTATTGTCTTCAGGAATTGTAACCACAACATCATACGTTTCAGAAACCGCAATAATCAATCGGTCAACTTCTACAGGTTCAACATCGTTTCCGTCGCTGGCTACAACCGTTATTTTTCCGCCTCCATAAGTAAGCCAGAAATAACTTGAGGCGCCACCGTTTGCAATTCGCAATCTTACTTTTTCGCCTGCTTTAAATTGTGATAGCTGATCTTCATTTTTTCCGTTAATTAAAAACTTCTCATAATAAACATCACTTACATCCATCGCGTTCATGCGTTTCCATTCGTTAGTAATTTTTGTAGAAAATTGTCCTTTTTGGATCGCTTCAGAATAACTTTGCGTTGTTCCTTTTTTTATAGCAAACCAGTCGTTTGCATTGTGTAGCATTCGTTGAACATTCTCTGGTTTCAAATCTGTCCATTCACTTAAAATAACCGGAATCGTTGGTAAATCGTCAATTCCTTTTCTAAAAGTAGCATCGTCTTTCTTTTTGTTGATGATAAAAAGTCCGTACAAACCAATTTGTTCCTGCAAACCAGAATGACTGTGATACCAATAGGTTCCGTTCTGGATAATCGGGAAAGTATATTTGTGGGTTGTTCCCGGTTTTATTGGCATTTGTGTTAAATATGGAACACCATCTTCTTTATTTGGAAGAAATAATCCGTGCCAATGCAACGCCGTATCTTCGTTTTTTAAATCGTTATGAACATAAATCTCGGCAATATCACCTTCGGTAAAAGTCAATGTTGGCATCGGAATTTGTCCGTTTACGGTAAGGGCGCGCTTTTCTTTTCCGGAGAAATTTACAATTGTATCCCGAACGTGCAAATCGTAACGAACTACTTTTTGTGCTTTTGCATTAAAAGCAATCAGAAAGACAATCAAAAAGGTATATAGTCTCATATTGATTTTTTTAAAGATTTAGATTTCGCAATCGCAAAGCATTTACAATAACAGAAACTGAACTCAAACTCATGGCCAAAGCAGCCAACATTGGAGAAAGCAAAATCCCGAATACAGGATATAAAATTCCTGCTGCAATTGGTACACCTAATACATTATATATAAAAGCAAAAAATAGATTCTGTTTGATGTTTTTCATCACGGAATGACTTAGTTTTTTAGCTTTTACGATTCCGTTTAAGTCTCCTTTTACGAGTGTTATTTTAGCACTTTCAATAGCAACATCAGTTCCTGTTCCCATTGCGATTCCAATATTTGCTTGTGCTAAAGCCGGAGCATCGTTGATTCCGTCGCCGGCCATGGCTACAATTTTACCTTCGGCTTGCAAACGCTGAATTTCTTTTAGTTTGTCTTCTGGCAAGCAATCTGCTTTAAACGAACTTAAGTGTAAATTTTCAGCGACAGCTTTGGCAGTATTATTATTGTCGCCTGTCATCATAATAACTTCAACACCCTGATCTATCAAATCTTTGATAGCTTTTGCACTGTTTTCTTTAATGGCATCTGTAATCGCTACATAACCAATAACAGCTTTATTTACAGATATATAAGAAACTGTTTTGCCTAAGTTTTGCTCTGCAATAATTCTGTTTTCAATATCTTCAGCAATAGAAGCATTAACCTGAATCATTAGTTTTTTGTTTCCTAAAGCGACTTTAGAGTTATTTACAGTTCCAATAACTCCTTTTCCGGCAACGGTTTCAAAATCCGGAACTTCAAGTAAAGTTAGATTTTTCGCTTTTGCAAAATTTACGACGGCCTGCGCCAAAGGATGCTCGCTGTTTTGATTTAGCGAAGCAATGTTTTGCAATAATTCATTTTCATTATTATTAATAGAGTAGATTTTTTCTACAGATGGTTTTCCTTCGGTAATGGTTCCGGTTTTATCAGTAATTAGAACATCAATTTTACTCATGTTTTCAAGCGCTTCAGCATTTTTTATCAGGATACCGAATTGCGCTCCTTTGCCTACACCAACCATAACCGACATTGGAGTTGCTAAACCTAAAGCACAAGGACAGGCAATTATTAAAACGGCAATGGCATTTATTAATCCATATATATAGGAAGGTTCAGGACCGAATTTTGCCCATATAACAAAAGTCAAAACAGAAATAGCGACAACTGTTGGAACAAAATATTTAGCCACTCGATCTGCCAGTTTCTGTATTGGCGCTCTGGATCGACTCGCATCATTTACCATTTGAATAATCTGCGAAAGCAAAGTTTCTGATCCTACTTTTTCGGCAATCATTACAAACGATTTGGTGCCGTTTATAGTTCCTGCAATTACAGAATCTCCCACTTTTTTATCAACCGGAATCGGTTCGCCGGTAATCATGGCTTCATCTATATTGCTTTCGCCGCTAGTAATTTTTCCGTCAACGGGAATTTTTTCTCCGGGTTTTACGCGTAATAAGTCTCCTTTTTTAATATTATGGATGGAGATTACTTTATCATTTCCGTTTTCGACCAAAGTGGCTTCGGTTGGTGCTAATTTCAACAATTCTTTTATAGCACCGTTGGTTTGCCCATGTGCTTTAGCTTCTAGCAGTTGCCCCAATAAAACTAAAGTGATAATTACCGTTGCAGCTTCAAAATATAAGTGAATAGTTCCGTGATGCGATTTGAATTCAGTTGGGAAAATATCTGGAAAGAACATTCCGGCGATACTAAATAAAAATGCAACACTTGTTCCAATTCCAATTAGCGTAAACATGTTTAGATTCCATGTAACAATTGATTTATAAGCACGAACAAAAAACATCCATCCGGCATAAAATAAAACCGGAATTGAAAATAGAAACTGAACCCAATTCCAGTTTTCTATAGACATTAGTTTATAAAGAGGATTATCAGGAATCATTTCTGACATTGAAATAATAAAGATGGGAAGCGTAAATAAAATCGCAATCTTCATTTTCTTTAATAAATCAGTATAGGTTTTGTTTTCTTCATTTTCAGAAACCTGCATCGGGACCAAATCCATTCCGCAAATCGGGCAATCGCCAGGTTCGTCCGAAACAATTTCAGGATGCATTGGGCAGGTAAATTGTGTCGCATTTATCGCTACTTGCGGTACTAAATCCATTCCGCAAACGGGGCAATCTCCCGGTTTATCATACGTTTTATCTCCTTCGCAATGCATCGGACAATAAAAAACTCCCGTTGTATTGTGATTGTGAGTTGTTTCTTTTTTATGATGATGTACTTTATGCTCTTCTTTTTTGTGACCGGAACAACAAGATTTCACGGTAGTTTCTGGGGCATTTTCTTGAGAATTCATCTCAATGGTATACTTTCCGGCTTCGGTTAAAACTTCTTGAAATTTCTCAGTCGGAACATGTTTTTCCATTGTAATAGTCGCCAATGGAGGATTTAAAGTTACTTCAGCCTGAATTCCTTCTACGGCGTTTAAAGTTTTTTCAACTTTCTTGCGACAGCCATCACACGACATTCCTGAAATTATATATTGATGAGTCATTGTTTTATCTTTTAAAGTATTACAATGCAAATTTCTGAAGTAAGGTTTACTTCATGTTGTATAATTTTGAGAATGATTTGTAAGATTTACGAAATGGTATCTAACAGTTAAGAACACAAAGTTTTGTCTAAAATAACTTTGCGAATCTTTGGAAAATATAGCCAATGGTTTCAACCATTGGAACGCAACGAATTATCCCGATATGCGCCCCAATGGCTGAAACCATTGGCTATGTTTGTCATCTTTGCGAACTTTGCGTAAATCTTTGCGCCCTTTGTGTTTAAAAAACTCACAAATTCTCGATACAATTCAAATGGTTTGATTTTTGTATCTTTGTAATAATAAAAAAAATAGATTATGACAACTATAACTATAAACGAACGAACAAAAGCAGGCAAGACATTGCTTGAACTTGCAAAGTTGTTAGCTGTTACAAATAAAGGGGTGAAAATAGAGGAAGAAGAAAGTCCATATAATCCTGAATTTGTAGCAATGGTTAAGGAACGATATGCTGATTATAAAAGCGGTAAATCTAAAAGTATAACGGTTGATCCTAATGATGTATGGGGAAGTTTAGGGTTGAAATAATTCCAGAAGCTAAAATAGAAATTGCAAAACATTTAAAGTCAGGTAATCAATCCAGTATAAAGAAGATTTCTAAAATTTTAGAAGAAACTTGCAGATACGCCATTTGAAGGAATTGGAAAACCGGAAGCTCTTAAACATAATTTTTCAGGATTTTGGTCAAGAGAAATAAATAAAAAAGACAGACTAATTTATAGTGTTGAAGAAGAGATTGTAACCGTTGTTGTAATCTCTGCAATGGGACATTATTCAGATAAATAAAAAACGTGCTAATTTTTAGCACGTTTTTTTTGATATAATTGATTTTACAAATTCTCGATCTGTATTCGTTTTTTATCCTTCGATTGTTTAAAATGTGTCGGCGTAAAACCTGTAATTTTCTTGAATTGATTGCTTAAATGCGCGACATTGCTATAGTTTAAAATATCCGCGATCTCACTTAACGAAAGTTCATTGTAAACAAGTAATTCTTTTACTTTCTCAATTTTCTGACTGATAAAATATTTTTCGATCGTTGTGTTTTCGATTTCAGAAAAAAGATTACTCAATGAGTTATAATCCTGGTTGAGGTTTTTAGACAAATAATCAGATAAATTGATTTTAAGATCATTGTTTTTGTGATGAACCAAATCAACAATCAGATTTTTTATTTTCTCGACGGTTTTACTTTTTTTATCATCTATTAAATCAAAACCTAAATCTTGAAGATTTTTAAGTAAAACTTCTTTTTGACTGTCTGTAATAGAATCTTTCAGTTCAACTTCGCCCAATTCAACAGAAATAGTATGAAGTCCGAGTTTTTCAAACTCAGACTCCACGACCATTTTACAGCGAGCGCACACCATATTTTTGATGTAAAGCTTCATATTTATTTGATTGTTTCAACGACGTTTCCACAAGTCAACATCGAAGAACCATAATACGGATTCTTAACTGCTTTTTCTTTGCTTAACCAATCAGCATCGGCCATTGGGCAATATTGTTTGTAAACAACTTCACTAGATTTCGAAACCTTAATTAGTTCGTAAGTGTTTTTTGAAAGCGATTTAAAAGTCTCGCGTTGTTTTTTAAGATCTGTCGTAGCCGAAATACTTTTAGCATCTGCAGTTAGTTTTTTCATCACTTTCATCCACGCAGTATGTTCGTCGCTTTTTAATTTGTCCATTTTTACCGCAGAAATAGCAGTTAATAAAGCTGCGGCTTTCGCCGAAGTTAATTTACTGTCACTTTTTATAAGAGCATCTTTTACTGTAAAATAAGCATTATAAACAGATTGTAACTGACTTGAATCTACATCTTCTGTTGTAGTTTCTATTTTAATTGTAGTTGCCTGAATATTATTTGTATTAAATAATAAAGCAATTATGGCGATTATAGTTGAAATTGATTTTTTCATTTTTATGTAATTTTAGTAGAGAATATAAATCTTCTCTAAGTTCAATAAATATTTTTTTTTTGTTGAAAGTATTGCCTCGCTGAGCCGTAGAAACACAAAGTTTAATATTCTTAGTGCCTTAGCGCCTTTGTGGCAAAGCCCCCAATTATGGCTGTCACAAATACAATTATCCTATTTTTGGCGGTTGCCAAATAGAAGTAAAGCCGTCAGAAAGACTACTGTTTTTGTAATAAGGAATCATCTTTTTAAAAGAAAAATTAAATAGATTACTGTTGAATTCAAATTCATTTATAGCAATCAAACTAAATTGTAATCCAGAAGTAGTGCAACCAGAATGATCACATTTTCCGCTACAGCCGTGTTGGTCTTTTTTTGAATCATGACTTTTTTTGCAGCAATCTTTTTGACAAGAATCAGTAGTTTCTTTTTTAGAAATTGCTTTCTTTTCACAAGAGGTTGTTTCGGAAGTTTTTCCACAAGCATATCCCATATTTGACATCAAAAAGAAGCCAAGCGTTAGAATAAGAGATAATATGTGGATTTTTTTTGCCAATGAAAATGCTTTTAGAATTACAAATTTAGCCATTTTTTTTAAGAGCGACTACTTATTTAAGATTTCCAATTTTATGTTTTCTTGAAATCTGTAGGTTTCATGTTTTTTCGTTTTTTAAAATAATTCGACAGATGGCTTTCATCGGTAAAACCAAATTCATACGCAATTTGTTTAATTGGCAATTGATTATTATGGATTCGTTTTTCGATTAAGGTTGTTCTCAAATTATGAATATAATCGCGATAACTTATACTAAATGTTCTTTTAAAGTAGGCGCTAAAATAAGTTTCAGCGATATTAAAATGACTGGCAATTACTTTTATCTGAACTAGTTTTGGCTGATAAATGTTTTGATGAATATAGGAAGTGATTTGCTCGTTATCAATAGAATTTCCTTTAACAACAAGATTCAAACCACGCATGGTTTCTTTGATTAATCCAAAAATCGAAAGAATCTGGTAAAATACAATAGGTGAGGTCGAAACATCGGTTTTGCAATTGTAAGCAGCAATGTTTTCAATCGTATTTTTTAATATTGTTTTGCAGGGATCATCTAATTTAAGAACTGTTTCTTTTAGTGTTTTATCACGCATGAAACTTTCCGGAGTATGAATTAAGAATTCGTCGCAAGTAAGATTCTGTTTCGAATTGAAATAATTATCTGTAAACTTAATATAAAAGAAACGAGTGCTTTTTTTGATATCAAAATAATGCTCATCTTCCGGCGAAATTACAAACAAATCTCCAGATTTATAAGGTAATAAGTTGTTGTTCAGATGATGAACCCCGCTTCCTTTTTTTATATAAATGATTTCATAATAAGTATGCGTGTGTGGCGGAAGGTGAAATTTCTCATCTTCAAATTCATCAATAACCAGGGTTTTAAATTGATTTAAGATTGGCATAACTTAAATTTACAAGTTTATATCGCAAATGTACAACTTATTTTAATCTGTATGGTGTTAAATTTGCTCCATAGAAAATCTATTCCTTTCTTGTAAAAACAAATGAAAAAAAGTCTTATTGCACTCTCGTTGGGAGGCTTAACTATTGGGATAACCGAATTTGTGATGATGGGTTTATTACCTGACATTGCCTCAGATATGAAAGTTTCGATTCCCGTTGCAGGATATTTAATTTCAGCTTATGCTTTAGGTGTTGTTATTGGTGCACCATTATTGGTAATTCTTGGACGAAATTTTGCTCCTAAAAAAATGCTTTTAATTTTAGCTTTAATGCTAACAGTATTTAATGCGCTTTCTATTATTGCGCCAACTTATAATTTTTTGTTTGCTTCCCGATTTCTTTCCGGATTGCCACATGGCGCTTTTTTTGGAGTAGGAGCGGTAGTTGCAAGCCGTTTGGCAGATAAAGGGAAAGAAGCTCAGGCAATTGCGATTATGTTTTCTGGTTTAACATTGGCTAACTTAATTGGTGTTCCTATTGGTACTTATATAGGGCATCATTTTATTTGGCGTTATACTTTTGTACTAATTGCTGTTGTAGGTTTACTTACCTTTTTGTTTATTTATTTGTGGATGCCAAACTTAGAGAAAAGCAATACTGTGAATATGAAAACACAATTAAAGTTTTTCCAGCAAATAGATGCATGGTTGATTATCGGAATCACGGCAATTGGTTTTGGAGGATTGTTTGCCTGGATTAGTTACATCGCGCCTTTACTAACCAATGTTTCTAAGTTTTCACCAGAAGATGTTTCTTATATCTTGATTTTGGCCGGATTCGGAATGGTGGTAGGAAACTTTGCGGGCGGTAAGCTGGCCGATAAATTTTCTCCGGCACCAACAACATTGGCTTTATTGTTTGTAATGTCTATTGATTTGATTTTAGTTTATTTTTTCTCTTTTAATCAATATGTTTCTTTGTTTCTAACATTTTTAACGGGAGCTATTTCTTTTTCAGTTATTGCACCCATTCAAATGTTGATGATTAGAACGGCCAAAGATGCCGAAATGATTGCTTCGGCTTCATTGCAGGGAAGTTTTAATATAGGAAATGCATTAGGAGCTTTTCTTGGCGGATTGCCTCTTGTGGCTGGATATAGTTATGCATCTCCAAATCTTATAGGTGTCGGAATGTCTATTATTGGTATGATTATTACCGTCATTTTAATACAACGTCGAAAAACTTCGGTACAGCTGCAAAGCGCTTAAAAAAAATATTTATTCTAAATCGAACCCTTGGACATTTATTGTTCAAGGGTTTTTTTATGACTTTTAAGTTAATTTTTTTAACGTTTGTTGATGATTTTCCAAAGCCCGGAAACTTATGTGATTTGGGTTAAGTATTACTTTATTTGTTAAATTTTTTAGCGAATAACTTCTTTTGAAATTATTTTAAGTGTGGTTTTTACACCTGACAATTTTATAATTTTTCTTCATGTAATCGATTGTTTTTTTAGTAAAAAGACATCAAATAGGTTATTAATAAAAATATATTTAATACTTATTATTAGTATAAATTACACATGTCATATAAAAAATAACTTTATTTTTTGATATGTAATTTTTTTTGGGAAATTTTTATGATTTTTAATTTTTTATCTAAAAAAAATATCTATGTTTGTGTAATCGATTACATGAAGTTTTTTAATGTGAAAAGATTTCTTTTTTTTAAATAAAGAAATCGTTGTAGTTGTAATGCTAAAGCTTTCCAAAGAATTATAGAAAAATATAGAAAAAACAAAAAACCACTAAAAACTAGACTAATTAATAACTTAAACACAAAACCATGAATTTTAAAGATTTATTTAATAAAAAAACAAAATGCTGTCTGGCATTAGTTTTCTTATTAGGCTTATTTATGAGCAATCAAATAAGTGCGCAGAATGTTACGCTTGAAGGTACTGTAAAAGATGCTTCGGGTATGGGGCTTCCCGGCGTTAACGTGTTGGAAAAAGGTACCAAGAATGGTACTTCTACAGATTTTGATGGTCGTTATAAACTTAAACTAACAAATGCGAAGACAATTCTTAATTTCTCTTTTATAGGATTTAAAACGGAAGAAGTTTCTACTGCAGGAAAAACCAAAGTAGATATTGTATTAACAGAAGATGCCAACAAACTAAACGAGATTATTGTTGTTGGATACGGATCTGTAAAGAAATCTGATTTAACAGGGGCTGTTTCTACTATATCCGGGAATGATATGAGAAAAATACCGGTTCCTAATGTGGCTGAGGCTTTAACGGGACGTGTTGCAGGGGTTCAGGTAACATCTTCTGAAGGTTCTCCTGATTCTGAAATTAAAATCAGAATTCGTGGCGGCGGCTCTTTAACTCAGGATAGTTCTCCTTTATATATCGTTGACGGCTTTCCGGTAAATAGTATTAATGATATTTCTGCTTCTGATATTGAATCGATGTCTATCTTAAAAGATGCTTCATCTACTGCAATCTATGGATCAAGAGGAGCAAACGGTGTTATTATCGTAACTACTAAAAAAGGAAAAGATGGTAAAATTGTCGTAAACTATAATATGTTTTACGGTATGAAAAAGATGGCGAAACAAATAGATGTTTTAGCTCCTGAAGATTTTGTTAAATGGCAATATGAATATGCTTTGCTTGAAGATGATGTGAACTCATACGAGAAATATTTTGGAGCATGGCAGGATTATGACCAATATAAAGGAATGAAAGGCAATAACTGGCAAAAGCAAGTTTATGGAAAAACAGGAGAAGTGGAAAGCCGTGATTTGTCTATTCGCGGGGGTGCAGAAAAAGTGAATTTTAATTTTAATTATGCTCACTATGACGAAAAAGCAATTATGATAGGTTCAAACTTTAAAAGAAATAACCTTTCGCTTGCTTTAAATAGTAAAGCCACTGAGAAAATAGATCTTTCTTTTACAATGCGTTACTCTGATACAGAAATTAATGGTGGAGGTGTAAATGAGCAAAATGAAGTTTCTTCTGCAGATTCACGATTAAAACACAGTGTTGGTTACGCTCCAATTCCGATGCCGGGATTAACGACAACCAATACAGATGAAGCGCTTTCCAGTTATTTGACAAATCCTTTTGTTTCAATTGCAGATAATAATCGTCAGCAATTCAGAAAAAACTTTAATATGCTTGGCAGTTTTTCATGGAAATTAACGGATAAACTTGTTTTTAAAACAGATTTAGGTTTAGATAATTATAACTATTTAGATTACCGTTTTTATGGACGTTCGACTTATTATGTGAATAATGCACCAGCTGCAGAAAGACAAGGTATGCCGGCACTTACAATGTCTGACAGAAAAGATACTCGTTTTAGAAATGCAAATACCCTTAACTACGACTTTAAAAAATCACTTGGTGAAAATCATAATTTGAAAGTTCTTGTAGGTGAGGAAACAATTGATTTTGAAAGAAATGACGTAACGAATGTAATTCAGGGTTTTCCTAAATTCTTTGATTTTGCTCAGGCACAAAAGCTTACCACGCAAGGAACACCACAATCTGTAGATAATTATTACTTTCCGGATGATAAATTACTTTCGTTCTTCGGACGTGTAAATTATGATTTTAAAGAGCGTTATATTTTTACGGCAACATACCGTGCAGATGGTTCAAGTAAATTCTTGGGCAGTAACCGTTGGGGATTTTTCCCGGCAGCAGCGGCAGCATGGAAAATATCTGAAGAAAGCTTCTTAAAAGATGTTTCATGGATAAACGCGCTTAAATTACGTGTAAGTTATGGTGAAGCAGGAAATAACAACATTCCAACAGGGCAAACTTCTCAATATTTTACATCCACAACAACTCCATGGATTAATGGCGTAACGAATTATTGGGCAGCTCCAAAAACACTTTATAACCCGGACCTTAAATGGGAAACTACAGTGACACAAAACTTAGGTTTAGATTTTGATTTCTTTAAGAGTCGTGTAAGCGGATCTGTTGAGGTTTATAAAAACGTAACCAAAGATCTTTTAATCAATTTCCCGATTTCAGGATCAGGATATGATTTTCAATATAGAAATATGGGTGAAACACAAAATACAGGTGTAGAAGCTACTTTGAATTTGGTTTTAGTCGAAAGACAAAAATATGGTGTGAATGTATCTTTTAATGCAGGATTTAACAAAAACCGTATTAACTCACTTGGTGTAATGAGTGATTTTGGTGCAGCAACAAACTGGGCTTCAACTGCAATTGGAAATGATTATGCGATAAATGTTGGGCAGCCACTTGGTTTAATGTACGGATATAGAAGTGACGGACGTTATGAAGTTTCTGATTTTAATTACAATGCAGGAACATATACGCTAAAACCTTATTTCCAGCCAGATGGCGTAACCAGAAATCCTGATGGAGTAGCAAGTGCTTCTACGGTTGTGGGAACTATAAAACCGGGAATGATGAAATTAAAAGACATTAACGGAGATGGAGTTGTAAACACAAACGATCGTGAAATTATAGGAAATTCAAATCCAAAAAGCACAGGTGGTATGGTATTAAATGCTAACGCTTACGGTTTTGATCTTTCTGCTGCTTTCAACTGGAGTATTGGAAATGATGTTTACAACGCAAATAAAATAGAGAATACAACTTCTAATCCAGACGGGCAATACAGAAATTTAAATACTGAAATGGCAGATGGGCAAAGATGGACAAATCTTAATACTGAAACGGGACAATTGGTGACAGATCCTACAGAATTAGCAGCCCTAAATGCCAACACAACCATGTGGTCACCTTATATGAGTCGTTTCGTTTTCAGCGATTATGCTGTTGAAGATGGTTCTTTCTTAAGGCTTAATACATTAACATTAGGTTATACATCTCCGGAATCATTGATTTCTGCATTAGGTATTTCTAAGTTGAGATTTTATCTTACGGCTAGTAATGTTTTCATCTGGACTAAGTATTCAGGACCAGATCCTGAAGTTTCAACCAGAAGAAATACACCACTTACGCCAGGTGTAGATTACTCAGCGTATCCACGCAGCAGACAAGTGGTTTTTGGTTTAAACCTTAATTTCTAATTCAATAAAACTTTCACAAGATGAAACATAAAATATTAATCGCAGGAATTGTTATAGCAAGTCTTTTTACGTCCTGTCAGGAACTTTCAGATGATTATTTAGATGCTCCTGCAAAGTCAACTGTTGAAGAACAAGAACTTTTTTCTAATGCCGGATTAGCTAAAGGAGCAATCGATGGAATTAAAATTCCATTTGGAGAAACTAACTCTTACAGAGGTCGTTATCTTCCTTTTTACGGAATGAATACAGATGTTGAATGGTATAACTCTTCACAAACGGTAAGTGATGCTTCTGATTTGGCTACTTATGATGCAAAATCGATAAATTCTCAAATGAATACCACGAATAATGCGTGGGCAATGATGTATTCAGGAATCGAACGTGCCAATATTTGTATACGCGGATTGCGACTTTATGGTGATCCTAAACCAGGAACTGATCTTGGATATTTATTAGGAGAAGCATTAACATTAAGAGCTGTTTATTATGCTGATTTAATTAAAACCTGGGGAGATGTTCCTGCTCGTTTTGAACCAATTAATGCCGAGACGCTTTATTTACCAAAATCTAGCCGTGATGGAATTTATAAACAACTTCTTGCAGATTTGGCAGAAGCCGCTACTCTTGTGCCATGGCCAAATGAAACTGCCGCTACAAATAGTGTAGAAAGAATTAATAAAGCTTTTGTAAAAGGGTTTCGCGCTCGTTTGGCTTTAGCTGCAAGCGGATTTCAGCAATATCCTGACGGAGTTAGAAGAAGTACTGATCCTGAATTGTCGGTTCCTGTTATGTACAAATTAGCTTTAGACGAATCCCGTGCGGTTATCGAAAGTGGAAAAGCACATTTAGAATCTTCTTTTGAGAATTTTTGGAGAAAATACAATCAGGAAATTACATTAGCCGGAGGAGAATCACTTTGGGAAATTCCTTTTGGTGAAGGTAGAGGACGTATGTTATTTACTTTCGCAGTAAGACATACAACAGACGACCAGTTTCATGCTAATGGACCAAATCGTGGAGGAACTGCTGGACCGCTTCCTATTGTTTTTTACGATTATGATCAGGCAGATACACGAAGAGATGTTACCTGTGTGCCTTATAAATATGGTACAGCTGTAAATAAAATTGCAAAACAAGAATTAGGAGCATTAAATACATGGTATTTTGGAAAATACCGCTACGAATGGATGACGCGTTTTGTTACTTCAACAAATGATGACGGAGTAAATAAAATTTATATGCGTTATGCAGAAGTTCTATTAATTGCCGCAGAAGCTGCAAATGAATTAGAAGGCCCTGGAGCAGCAGCACCGTATCTAAAAGAAGTAAGAAGAAGAGCTTTTAGCGTTGCAGATCAAGCTGTAAAAGTAGATGCTTATGTAGCAGCTTTAGCAGGTAAAGAACAAATGTTTAATGCTATTGTAGACGAAAATAAATTTGAATTTACAGGAGAAATGGAGCGTAAACAAGCACTTATTCGTTGGAATTTACTTAAAACAAAACTAGATGAGGCTAAAGTGAAAATGCTGCACTTATCACAACGAACAGATGAATATGCTGATGTGCCGACTACTTTATATTATAAGTTTAAAACTGATAATGTGAGTTTAGATATTTACGGTTTAAACCGTGGAGAAATAACTAATCCGGGTGCAGACTATACCGCTTTTCCGTGGACATGGACAGGAGCTGCAGCTGATACTAAGATAAATACCCTGTACAAACCGGGAGTTAATCCTAATGAAAGACAATTATGGCCAATTTGGAAAGTGTTTATTGAAAGCAGTAATGGAAAATTAGTCAATGACTACAATTATTAAATTTTACAAAAAATAATATAAATTATAAGTCATTAAATTTATGAAAGCAAAATATATATTTAAAGGATTAGTCGCCGCATTATTACTTGTATTTATTACCGGGAGTTGCGACAGTTATAATGAAAGTGTAATAGAAGATCTCAACGTAAGCAGAGAATTCTCTCCTATAGACCTGACAGCAAAAGTTAGAAATCAAACTACTGTAGAATTAAATTGGACTATAAAAGAAGAAGATGCGGCTCATTATATCATAGAATTTAGTGCAGATGATCCAGAATTTAAAACTATTTTTAAAACAGTTGAAGTTACTGCAGATCAATTGCCTGTTCAGGTTCCATTAGAAGGAGAAACAGTATATTCAATTAGAGTAAAATCAGTTAGTTCAACAGGATTAGCAGATTCTAAATGGTCTGTTACAACAGCAACAACATTATCTGAGCAAATTTTTCTGCCGGTTCAGGATGTTGATATCGAGGCAACGCAAATTACTTTAAGATGGACTCCAAATAGTACTGTAACGCAAATTATAGTTGCCCCGGGTGAAATTACCCACACTATAACACCAGAAGAAAAAACAACAGGAGTTGCAATCATAACCGGACTTACAGGTGAAACTGCTTACACTGCAACACTACTTAATGGGACTAAGAAAAGAGGTGTAGTTACATTTACTACAGGAATTGATATCGGAACCGGTATTTTAGTTAAACCGGAAGACGATCTGAATGCTGTTATTGCAGCAGCACCTGCTGGTTCTGTATTAGTTTTAATGCCAGGAGATTATACAAAATACACGGGTGAAATTTTATTAGATAAACCAATTACGATAAGAGGTTTACGTATTGCTGATAAACCAAAATTGCATGTAAAATTTACCCTTAATGCAACAGCGACATCTTTAAGTTTAATTGATTTAGAATTAAATGGAGATAAAACATTATCAGAAGTTGTAAAATACAATCAAAGCGGTACCTATGGTAAACTCTTAATTAGTGGTTGTATAGTGCATGATTATACAGGTTCACTTGTTTATGCGCCAAGCAGTTCTTCTGCGAGAATTGAGTCTGTAACGGTAGAAAATTCTATATTTACTAATATGGTTACAGGGTCATCAGGGGAGTTTATCGATTTTAGAGCGAGTTATGTAGGGAATATTAATGTAACTAAAAGCACGTTTAATAATGCTGCTGCTTCTAGAGGTTTTATTAGAGCAGATGCAACAGCGACCTTTGGTGCAGGACTTACAAGTTCATTAATTGATAGTTGTACTTTCTATGGTGTAACCAATACCATTGCAAATAATGCTTACGTAATTTTTTACGTTCGTTTTGCCACCAATGCAGCAATCGTTCGTAATTCATTATTTGTTGAAACAGTAGCCAGATATACAAGTCAGGCAACAACTATAGCTCCAACATTTTCTAATAATAATTATTACAATGCTGCAACCCTTAATGCTGCTGTCTCTACTGCCGCGGTAAAATCAGATCCTGCAGGTACAACATTAAATCCGCAATTTGCTAATGCTGCAAACGGAGATTTTACAATTGGTAATCAAACTTTAAAAGACAACGGAATTGGTGATCCACGTTGGATTAAATAAGAATTTTTTATAGAGTTAGTTTAAAAAGGGATGCATTTTTGCATCCCTTTTTTTATCATTAAAAATAAAATCTGCTCAAATCTGCAAAATCTGCGTGAAACAAACCCTACTCAATATCCAAATCAAATTTTTCCAGTAACCCCGCAAGTGCGGAATGTGAAACTTTAGTTCCTTTAATTTTGTTTTCAGAAGGATCAAAAGCATAATTTCTTGAAGATCGAAAATCAGCTTTCTCCAAAATACACTCCACGAAAGTGGCATTAGAAAGATCGCAGTTTATAAAAATAGCTAGAGACAAATCTGTATTCGAGAAATCGACATCTTTCAAAGAGCAATCAATAAACTGGGTTTTCTTTAATTTTTTATAAATGAAAGTTGAATAATCAAGCATGCAGTCCTGAAAATTCATCGAAAACAAAAAACTGTTACTCGAACTAAAATCCAAACCCATTAATTTACAGCCAATAAATTTGATGTTTTTTAAACCCGTATTTTTAAGGATTGCCAATGAAAGATTGCAGTTTTTAAAAGTACAATCTAAAAAATCAATATAACTGAAATCACTTTTAGAGAAATTGCAATTGATGAATTCACAGTTTATAAATTCGTTGTCGGATAATTTTTGATCAGAATAATCAATAGTGTCGAATGTTTTGTTTTGATGCAATGCAGTTTCCATAGAAATAAATTAAGGTTGGGAAAGAAGAGGAGTGTGTGGTTTTTATTCTAATTCGATACAATCAAAAATATCGTTTTTAAGAATTGATTCGGATATTTCTGTCTCGCTGTCGATTCTTAAAATATTATCACAATCTTCCAGATCAAAATTCCATAATGCATAAGGTAATAATTTGTGAAGTATTGCAGTTGCTGATTCTAATTTGGATTTTGAATCAACAGTTGTTTTAAAAACATAAATCATAATTTGCTCTTTTTTACAAGGCAAATTTCAATAAATCAGCTGTAACTTTATTAGGATTTCGTAATCAATAATTAGGACTTATCAATCAATTTTCGGTATTGTATAGGCGTAATGCCTTCGTGTTTTTTAAAGAATCTGCTAAAGTAAGAATGATCCTCATGTCCAACCTGCAAAGCAATTTCACTTACCGAAAAAGTAGTTTGAAAGAGTAAATATTTAGCTTCTAATAAAATGGTTTCTTCAATCCATTTGGCTGCAGATTGACCGGTTACAAATTTTACGGATTTGTTTAAATGATTAGGTGTAACATTCAGTAACGAAGCGTAATAATTAACCTGATGGTGTGTTTTGATATTATTGTGAATTAACTCTTTGAATTTGGATGAAAGAACTTCGGCAGCAGAAATACTCTTAAAAGTTTGTACGCTATTCTTGTTCATTTCATAAAACAATGCAATTAAATAGGTCTGTACAATATTTAGATTTGCGGTTTGAGTTCCTAAATATTCCTGCTGCAACCGACTTAAAATTGCGGTAACAGATTTTACATCTTCTTCTGCTAAACTAATTTTTGGGTTTCCTGATATTTTCAAAAAATCAAAATCATTGATCATTTCTCGATTGCCATATTTTCCAATTAAAATATCAGGATGAAATTGGCAAATATAACCGGTATGTGTGCTGTTTACATTTTCTATTGAAAAAATCTGACCCGCAGGAACCATAATAATTTCATTAGAAACAGTTTGATATTCTTTATAACCCACTTTCATTACATGTGTGCCGGAAGCAACAAATAGCAAAGTATGACAACTGTGTTTAGAGGGCGGTACAGGAAATTGTAACTGCATCATTTCTTCCATCTTTAAACAAAAAAAATGATCAGAGTTTGATTTGAAAAGTAAATGCATCGGATTTTCTTCGCCAAGAAATTTTTCACGAAATCCCTTTGCTTCATATGTTTTTACTTTTTCGTCCGGCTTTATTTTCATTGTTTAAAATAGTACAATCTAAAATCAAGCAATTGGCAAAGTGCATGATGTTTTTGGTATAATTCTTCAACCACTTCAATAAGATCCTCGTTGTCCTGATATAAACTAAAAAAAGCTTTGTCAATAGTACTGCAGCTCGCAATTTTATTATAAGTTGATCCATAACCGGAAATGGCGCGTGCACCGGTTACATCCAGAAAATATTGGGCTTCTTCTTCGCTTAAATCTAATATTTTTTTATTGGCAAAATGAATGACTTTTCCTTTCATTTTTCCTTCAAAAAGTTCGGCTATTTCTTCAAGGCTATAATAATAATCATGAAGGCATATATTGTTTTCCTGACCCGGCATAACCAGATAAATAATTTCATAATCTTTAAAATTATGATCTTCATAAAGCAATACGTTCAAACTTTCTTCTAAACCTTCAATCGTGTCACAGGTTTTATAAATGCTTGCAATTCCTTGGTCAAGGGCAATTTCTTCCAGATTTTTGACCACATCAGTAGTTCTAATTTCATCTACATCAGGAACACCCTCGAGGCAGAAAATAAATTTCTCAGTATCCATGCAACAATCTTTTCCGGTTGGTAATATGTGATATAAAGGATCACTTTGTTTTCGTTTTGACAAATGTATTTTTTTATGTCTAAAAAATATTATATCACGACGGTTTTAACGCATTTTTTTTTGAAATTTTAGAGTAAAGAAGATCTAAAAGTTTTTAAAAATCTTTCAGCTTCAAAATAAAAATGCAAGATAATTTTGATACAATTTAGAACAATAAAAATTATAAAATTGTAACGATCTATAACTAATTTTGATCGAAACAAATTTATTTCCAATCAAATACAAAAGTCAAAATGGTAAACGAGAGAGTGATGGAGAAGCTGGGAATATTGGCAGATGCTGCAAAATATGACGTTTCATGTTCTTCGGCTTTAAGCAATCGAAAAAATAAGGATAAAGGAGTAGGAGATGCAAAAGGATATGGTATTTGTCATTCTTATACAGAAGACGGGCGTTGCGTTTCGTTGCTGAAAATCTTACTGACCAATCATTGCATTTTTGACTGTGCTTATTGTGTAAGCCGAAAAAGCAACGACATTAAAAGGGCAGCTTTTACTGTTGATGAGGTGGTTGACCTTACGATAGGTTTTTACAGAAGAAATTATATTGAAGGGCTTTTTTTGAGTTCCGGTATTTTTGATAATGCAGATTATACCATGGAACGTTTGGTTAGGATTGCGAAAAAATTGCGATTAGAACAAAACTTCAACGGTTATATACATCTTAAAGCGATTCCCGGAGCCAGTGATGAATTGCTCAAAGAAGCCGGAATGTATGCAGATCGCTTAAGTGTAAATGTTGAAATGCCAACAGAGCAAAGTTTAAAATTACTGGCGCCGGATAAGAACCACAAAGATGTGATTCAACCAATGGAATATCTTAAAAATGAAATTGTTGGTTATAAAGAAGAGAAAAAACTAAACTATAAAGCACCACTTTTTGCGCCCGCAGGTCAAAGTACACAAATGGTGATTGGTGCAACAAAAGAAAATGATCTGGAGATTCTGGGCATGGCAGATTATTTTTATCAAAAGATGAATATGAAGCGTGTGTATTATTCCGGATATGTTCCAATAAGTAACGATAATCGGCTTCCGGCTATTGGTACACCAGTTCCTATTATTCGAGAAAACCGTTTGTATCAGGCCGATTGGTTAATTCGATATTATGGATTCAACGTTAATGAAATTGTTGGGTTAAATCAGCCCAATCTTGATCTGGACATAGATCCTAAACTAGGATGGGCATTGCGAAATCTGCATCAATTTCCGGTTGATATAAATACTGCCGATATAGAACTTATAAAACGCATTCCGGGAATTGGTTATTTGGGTGCACAGAAAATTGTTGCCTCCAGAAAATTTAAGAAACTAGTTCCTCAGGATTTACAAAAATTTGGTATTGCTTATAGTAGGTCACAGTATTTCTTGGCTTTTGCCACACCGTTTCAAATGCAGAAGGATTTAACTTCAATTCAAATCAAGGATAAGATTTTAAATATCCAGAAGAGTAAATATAAAAATGATTTTTCTAACCAACTTGCCTTATTTTAATCAAAATGATACTGGTAATTTACGATGGAACTTATGAAGGATGGCTAACAGCCGTATTTGAGATTTATGAATATAAATTGGAAGATACTGTTTTTAGTAAAAACGGCGCTTGTGATGCTCTGTTATTTTCATCCAACCATGTTGTGATAACAGATTTTAAAAAGGCAAATCGTGTTTTAAACGGACTAAAACAGCGCCTTTCGGCAGATGGATTTTCAAGTTTTCATAAAGCATTTTTGTCTGAAGTAAATCATATAGAACAGACCATGTTTCAGTTTGCTCAATATATTTTTTCGACCACAAAAAATGTAGAAGAGGATTTTAGTAATGCTGCAGTTTGGGATATACGAAAGGCAACCCGACTCACCGGAAAAGAAGCGCATAGGATGGAAGCATTTGTGCGTTTTAAATTAACCAAAGACCAGCTTTATTATGCCATAATCGAACCCGAATGTGATGTGCTGCATCTTATAGAAAATCATTTTAAAAATCGCTATGCAGATCAGCGCTGGTTAATTTATGACGCAAAGCGTAAATATGGAGTTTATTATGATCTTGAAAACCTTTCGACCGTAGAGTTAGAATTTAATCAGGGGCCAGTTTCGTCTAAATTTTTAACTGAAATATGCGACGAGCAGGAAGAATTTTTTCAGCATCTTTGGAAACGTTATTTTAGCAGTGTAAATATTGAGTCAAGAAAAAATATGAAACTGCATATTCAGCATATGCCAAAACGTTATTGGAGAAATCTGATAGAGAAAATTCCCCCAATCAATAAAAAATAGTTTTAACAACAAAGCCTTAATGATTCATTAAGGCTTTGTTGTTATTAGAACATTAGATTAACAGGTTTTGTTAATTCCAAATACCATTCATTTCAGTCAATACAATAGGTTTTCCTTCTGTAACAACAATCGTATGTTCGTGCTGTGCCATAAAACCGCCTTTATTACCAACCATTGTCCAGCCGTCCTGTAAAGTTTCGGCATATGTTGAGGTTGTCGAAATAAAAGTTTCAATTGCAACTACTGAATTTTTCTTGAATCTTGTCAGGTTAAATCGATCTCTGTAATTTGCTATTTCATGTGGTTCTTCATGAAGACCTCTTCCAATTCCGTGGCCTGTTAGATTTTTAATGACTTTGTATCCTTTTTTCTTAGCTTCAGTTTCGATTAAAAAACCAATATCAGAAATGCGAACTCCGCCCTTTATATTATAAATTGCTTTATGTAGAATTTGTTTTGAAGCTTCAATCAATTTTTGATGCTCGTTTATATCTGTTCCAATAACAAATGAACCTCCATTATCAGACCAAAAACCATCGAGTTCTGCAGAAACATCAATATTAATTAAATCACCTTCATTAAGAATTCTTTTATCAGACGGAATGCCGTGACAAAATTCATTGTTTACACTTATACACGTCCATCCCGGAAAACCATAAGTCAAATATGGAGCTGATTTTGCGCCCAAATCATTCAGAATTTGTCCGCCATAGTTGTCTAATTCCTTTGTAGACATACCTGGTTTGGCAAAATTTCTCATTTCTTTCAAAGTAAAAGCAACAGCTTCACTTGCCTTTTTCATTCCAATTAATTCTGATTCTTGTTTTATAGACATATTTTTTATTTTAGGAATTCAATATTAATTATTTTCTACCAATTCAATATCCATTGTTTTTATTAATCCGTCTTGAAAAGTGTAGATATGTTTTACCATTCCGTCAAAGATTAAACCGCCTTGTAAATCTTTTACGTTTTGATGCACCTTAACCTCTAAGCTTCCATTTTCTCTTTCATCAAAACCAACAGGTTCTACTTTTGGATTAATTTCCGTCCATTGTCTTGTCCAATATTCTTTAATTTCATTGTGACCACTTATATAACCGCCTTCCCATGCTTTTGACCATTGTACATCTTCTTGCATTGTTGATAATGCGTTTTCAATGTTTCTCTCGTTAAAAGCGGTATATGCTTTATGTATCGTATTCTCAAGTTGATTTGCCATTATTGTTTTGAATTAAATTAGTAGAAATTTTAATCAAATTTAATTTTGCTATTCCCGAACTCCTGATTTTTACTAAAAAAGAGATGTTCGTTTGCATTATGGCTAATATAAAACTAATTTATTAAAGAGCGAATTGTTTATCTATTTCTCTTCTTCTAAATTGTCAACAGCAGAAATCTGGTCCAATATATTGGTTTGATTGGGCGAAATGTAATTTTTGACTTCACTTGTATTTTCTTTCTTAAAAAGAATATCCAGCGCGTTGTATAGTTTTAATAAAACATCTTTGTCTTCTTTTGCAATTTCTAAGGCAGTATTGAAATTAAAAACATAATTATTCGAATTGCGTACCTCTACTTTTATTGTTTTAGATGTGATTTTAAATTTAACTATGTCCATGTTGCTGTTTGTGAATTACTTAGTTTTAAAAATATCAAGGAAATAATGTTCTTTATATAGTGTAAAGTTAGGTTTAAATAGAATTAATTCCAATAAAAAACCCTTAATCAATTGATGATTAAGGGTTTATTTTTTGTAGCGAGGACGGGAGTTGAACCCGTGACCTCAGGGTTATGAATCCTGCGCTCTAACCAACTGAGCTACCTCGCCAAGATTGCAAGTGAACCGTGTTCCTCATTGCGGGTGCAAATATAAAAATTTTATTAGAGCTTACAAGCATAAAATGAAGAAAAAAAAATATTTTTAAAAACGCATTGTTTTTGGACATATATTCTTATATTTCGAAAAAATTAAAAGTAGCACATGGATCCAAAAATACGTTACGAAATAGAGTTTCCAATAAATTCTTCGCCGCAATTATTATATCAATATATATCAACGCCGTCAGGTTTATCAGAATGGTTTGCTGACAATGTAAATTCAAGAGGTGAATTTTTCACTTTTATTTGGAACGATTCGCAGGAAAAAGCGCGTTTGGCATCTAAGAAAACAGGTGAAAAAGTAAAGTTTAAATGGGTCGACGAAAGTAGTAAAGACACTGAATACTTTTTTGAATTGCATATTTTAGTTGATGAATTAACTAAAGATGTATCATTAATGGTAGTTGATTTTGCAGAAAAAGAAGAAGTTGGCGAAGCTAAACAATTGTGGGAGAATCAGATCTCAGATCTAAAACATCTTATAGGATCTGTTTAGTAAAAGTCTATTTTATGCCTTATATTTGCCCTGAACAAAATTCAGGGTTTTTTTATGATCAATTTTAACGGAAACATAGTAGCGCAAAACGATAATGTATTAACTCAAAATCGTGCGTTTTTGTACGGAGATGGTGTTTTTGAAACGCTAAAAATAATCAATAACAAAATCTTGTTCCTTGAAGATCATTATTTCAGGTTAATGGCGTCTATGCGTGTAGTTCGAATGGAAATTCCGATGAACTTTACAATGGAATATTTTGAAGAACAGGTTTTAAGCCTGGTACAGCAAAAAGGAATTTCAGCATCTGCCAGAGCAAGAATTACAGTTTTTAGAAATGATGGAGGGTTGTATTTACCCCAAACGAATGAAATTTCGTTTTTAATTCATGCAACGGCACTTGATGCTGCTTTGTATGCGTTAAATACTGATTCTTATGAAGTTGATTTGTATAAAGATTTCTATGTAACCAAGCAATTGTTATCGTCTATTAAAACGACGAATAAAATGATTAACGTTACCGGAAGTATTTTTGCGCATGAAAATGGCTTGGAAAATTGTATTTTGCTTAACGATGCAAAAAATGTTGTAGAGGTATTACAGGGAAATTTATTTATGGTAACAGGTAAAAAGCTAATTACACCCCCAGTTTCTGAAGGATGTTTGAATGGTGTAATGCGTAAACAAATATTAGCTTTAGCCAAAAAAGTTACAGATATAGAAGTATCAGAAGAAATAATTTCGCCATTTGATCTTCAAAAAGCTGACGAATTATTTCTTACAAATGTGATCACAGGGATACAGTCGATAAGTAAATATCGAAAAAAAGAGTTTACAAGTAATCTGGCTCATTTATTAATACAAAAACTAAACGAATCCATTTCTGAGAATTAATTCAAATATGGATTTTCAGGTGCATTTGACCAAATAACGTAATCTCCGCCCAACTCAATAATTTGTTCTTTCCAAAAATGAGTAGTGGATTTTCCGATAATTTTATTTTTGTAATTATTATCGGCAATAATCCAGGAGTTACCCTGCATCTCACTTTCGAGCTGATTTTCGTCCCAACCTGTGTATCCTAAGAAAAAACGAATGTTATTTTTATTAATAGATCCGTCGTTTATTAAGTCTTTGGTCGATTCAAAATCACCTCCCCAATATATACCATTAGAAATCTCCACACTATTTGGGATTAATTCCGGAATATTATGAATAAAATAAAGATTGTCCTGTTCTACAGGACCGCCATTATATATCTTGAAAGAGGCATCAATCTCAGGAATTAAGTCATTAATAGTGTACTTTAAGGGTTTATTAATAATAAATCCTATTGATCCTTCCTTGTTATGATCTGCTAATAAAATTACCGATCTATTAAATGATAAATCTCCAATTATAGAAGGCTCGGCAATAAGCAGGTGTCCTTTTTTTAATTTTTCTGAAATCATACGGCTACAATTTTTATTAAATTTAGTTATAAATTTTTAAAAAACCCAAATAAAATCGTTAAACCGTACAAAAAAACCCTCCATAAGGAGGGTTTTAATTATATTATAAGTTTAGAGAACTTTCTTACTTAGTTCACTGCACCTTCTAATTCAGCACCAGCTTTAAATTTCACTACATTTTTAGCAGCGATTTTGATAGTTTTTCCTGTTTGAGGATTTCTACCGTCTCTAGCAGCTCTAGCAGATACCGACCATGATCCAAAACCTACTAATGAAATTCTTCCACCTTTTTTCAAAGTAGATCCTACATTTCCTAAAAATGATTCTAAAGCTAATTTTGCCGCAGCTTTTGTAATTCCTGCATCAGCAGCGATAGCATCGATTAATTCTGATTTGTTCATAATAATTAGTTATTAATTGTTGGTTAAAAAAAAAATTGTTAATACACAAATTTAATAGGAAATCCGTTCCTTGCAAGTGTTTTCTTTAAATTTAGCAAAAATTGTTAATAACTTGCTTTTTTTGTTCATAAAGCAGGTTGTTTAATCAAATAATACAGGTAAAAACCCCCGTTTTATTGGTCTTAATAGACTTTTGCGTCTTCTGTAAAAGTGATACCATTTAGTAATTCAGCTACTTGCATTCTTTTTTTTCCAGGTAACTGCAAACTTAAAAGTAAAATATAACCATTCTTAATAGCGATTTTAATTTCTTTTTTACTGCTAATTAAGCTTCCAATTTCAAAAGAATGTGATTCCAAAACCAATTTTGCCTCATATATTTTAATGCTTAATTCTTCATTTTTATCTTTCAAAAAACACCACGCTGCCGGATAAGGGCTTAATCCGCGAATTAAATTATTGATTTCGTCGCCAGATTTAGTCCAGTCAATCTTACAATTTTCCTTATTTAATTTATAAGCTGTTTTAATTTCTTCGTTATCTTCCTGAATTGTAGTAGTTACATTTCCGTTTTCAATAATTTTTAAAGTGTCAATTACAGTTGTACTTCCTAAATTCATTAATCGGTCGTGTAATTCTCCGGCGCTTTCTGATGGCTCAATTGCAATTTCAGAATTTAAAATCATAGCTCCGGTATCAATTTTATCATCAATAAAAAAAGTTGTAACGCCTGTTTTAGTTTCTCCATTAATAATTGCCCAGTTGATTGGTGCTGCTCCACGATAATTAGGTAATAAAGAGGCATGAAGATTAAAAGTTCCTAAACTTGGCATTTCCCATACTACTTTTGGCAACATTCTAAAAGCAACCACGATTTGCAAATTAGCATTTAAAGCTTTTAACTCCGCCAGAAAAGTTTCGTCTTTTAAATTAGTGGGCTGTAATAAAGTAAGGTTGTTCGCCAGTGCATATTCTTTTACTGCCGAATATTTTATTTTTTGTCCGCGTCCGGCCGGTTTATCAGCAGCCGTAATAACGCCAACAACATCGTAATTGTTTTTGATAATGGTGTCCAGAATGCCAACGGCAAATTCCGGAGTTCCCATAAATATAATTCTCAATTTTTCCATTATGATTTTAAAGTGTATTTATTATTGGGTTGAATGGTAATATGATTGTTTTCTAATAATTCCTGAAGCACCAAAATAATATCATTGGCATCCATTTTTATTTGTGTCTGAATTTCTCTCGAAGTCAAAGCGGCCGATTTTAGTAAATGCAGAATTTTATCTGCAATCGAATCAGCTTCGGTGATTTTTCCTTTTTGAGTAATGCAATATGAACAAACGCCACAGTTTTCTTTTGTTTCTTCTCCAAAGTAATCCAAAATCAAACGGTTCTTGCAGGTTTTATTCTCCTTTATATAATGTAGAACAGATAAAAGTTGTTCTTTTTTTAGCTGATTTTGTTTTTCCAGATATTTCGAAACCCTGTTTATGGTAAGATCATCTTCGCGAACTTCATTAAATAATATAGTAGCGTCGTTGTTTTTCGATTTGTATTCGATAATTTCTTTCTCTGCAAGTCTTTCTAAAACAGCCGAAACCTGTTCTTCTGTATGATTTGATTTTTTTGCTATTAAAGAAAGATTAAAAGGAGTTTTCATTTCATAAACTCCGGGATAGGTTCTTAAAATCGCCAGAATAATTTCCTCATCATTTTGATTCAGACTCGTATATCGAATCACTTCTTTTGATTCGATTAAAAACTGTAGTGTGATTTTTTCTGAAAATTCCTGTGATAGTGTAATGATTCCCTGTTGATTTAAAAACTGCAATGCATTATAAGTTTTTAAAGTGGGAAACTCATATTTATGACAAAAATGATTTAGTTTAAAAGAAAAAGTATCATCTAAACCTTCACCATAGGCAATCTGAAAATAGTTGCAAAGTTTGACATACATCGTTTTTAAAAACTTCTTATCCGGCAAAACACTTAAAAATTGCTGTTCGGTTTGATTTGCATCTGAATTGTTATAAAGCAAAACTGAAAAAGCTTTTTCGCCATTTCGTCCCGCTCTTCCGGATTCCTGATAATAATTTTCTATATTTTCAGGAAGTTGTGTATGAATAACCGTTTTTACGTTGTCTTTGTCAATTCCCATTCCAAACGCATTCGTGGCTACAATAACCTGCGCTTGTTCCGACATCCACAACTGCATGTTTTTATCTTTTTCTTTTGCCGAAAGTCCACCGTGATAATAAGTTGCCTTGAATCCTAACGATTGTAATTGTGACGAAATACTCAAACATGATTTTCGATTTCGTACATATATAATAGAAGGTTGTGGATTTTTCTTCAAAATTTGTTCGGTACGATACAATTTGTCTTCGACCTCAAAAATCATGTAAGCAATGTTTTTTCTTTCAAATGATTGCTGAAAAAGTTTTGGATCTTTCAAACCCAATTCTGTATTGATATCTTCAATAACTCTTGGAGTTGCTGTTGCTGTCAATGCTAAAAAAGGAATCTTAGGAAAATATTTTTTAAGCTCAGAAATTTTCAGATAAGCCGGACGAAAATCGTGTCCCCATTGCGAAACACAATGCGCTTCATCAATAGCAATTAAATTTATAGGAAGATTTTTAATACGCTCCAAAATCCAATCAGACTGAAGTCTTTCAGGAGAAAGATATAGAAACTTATAATTTCCGTATTGACAATTGTCTAATAAATCAATAATTTCTTCAGTATGAATCCCGCCAGTAAGAGCAATTGCTTTTATGTCTCGTTTTTGCAAATTCGCCACCTGATCTTTCATAAGTGCGATCAAAGGCGAAATTACTAAACAAATTCCTTCCTGCATCATCGCCGGAACCTGAAAACAAATCGATTTTCCACCACCCGTTGGGAGTAAAGCAAAAGTATCCTGACACTCTAAAACCGAGTCAATAATTTCCTTTTGCAGCGGTCTGAAACTGTCATGTTTCCAGTATTTTAAAAGAATTTCCTGTGCTTCTGGCATAGCTTTGGTTTTAAAGTTAAAAATTTAGAAATCAGTTCTAGTTTTACAACTTTAAACCGCCTGCCTAAATTTTATCTAAGATATAAAGAATTCTGTTTTCAACCGTATCTTTAGGCACTTCAATTAAATTGTATCCATATTTGTTATACGTTTCAACAAGATGTTTCTGAATCGTTAATGCCTGTTCAAAATTTTCGTAACGCTCTGTATCGCTTTCGTAAATTTCTTCCCAAGGCGGTAAAATAAAAGTTTTGGTGTATTTAAAATCCTCACAGGCCTTTACAAAATGGGCCGGATATTCATCTCCTATATAATCCATATAAGCCACAACATCAGGAATTCCGCGATCTATAAAAACTACATTATCAGGTTCTTTAATGGCGTTTTCAAATTGTTTGATTCTGCCTTCCAATAACATTTCGCTAAACAACAAAGGTTGTTCCAGGAACAATTGCTCGATTCCGCGTTGTTGGGCTTCGAGAGTAACTTGTCTTGAAATTTCAGGATAACAGCAGTAGCCACGAGCCACCAATTCGTTGATAAGAGTAGATTTTCCCGTTCCCGGGCCACCAATGAGTACTATGATTTGTTTTTGCACTTTCTAAAAATAAAGCGCAAATTTACCTAAAGTTATTGGTATTTAAAAAGATTATTTTGCTTTACGCGAATGATTTCGCAATTTTCGTAATTATGCGGGATTAAAATCCAGCTCTAGAAAATAAATCGTTCGTCTGGAACTAAATAGGGAAGAGTCATACGCTCGACAAAATATTATGGTGCTGGATTAAAATCCAACCCTACAAAATAGATCGTTCCTCCGGAACTAAAACAGAAAAGAGCCATCGGCTCGACAAATATTGTAGGGCTGGACTTTAGTCCAGTTTTAAATCGAAATATGAAATATTTGTTAAGTCCGGCGGGACGTCATATTTATAGAAAATTATAATATTGTTTGGTAAAGCCCCATCGGGATGAAATTTTTAAAATAATTATAACGCTCCGCTGGAGCTTAGGAATATGAAACATGAAATTGGCTATAAATATTTTGCTCCGCTGGAGTTTTTTATGCCATACCTGAAATATTCAAATCTGAATAGTTGTGTTTCGTTAAATTTATTTTTAAACTTATGTTGCAATTTCCGCCGTCATTCATTTGGATTAAAGAATATTTAAAACCATTTTTATTATATGGATCTTTACAATAACTATTTATCAAAACTTCTTTTTCTTGCTTCTCGTTTATTATGACAATGCATTGATTTACATATTTGTCAAATTTTCTGAGTTTTGATGCGTTATCAGAAAAGCATTTTTTTAAAATTTGATCAATTTCAACTAATTCCTTTTGGTTTAAATCTGCAGGTTTTACAGTATTTGGTTTGTAATTAAAATAATTTTCATGAAATTCTTCTTCAAAAGAGAAAAATGCATAATTATTATATTTTTCAAGATTTAATTTGTTTTTTGTTTGAAGCAGGTTTTTTTGAATTTCAATTTTTAATGGAAAATTACCTCCAATAAATTCAATAAAATTATTTTTAATTACTGCTTTTTCACTTCTATTATAGCCAAATCTCGATGGGCTGAAATAAATTGTGTCATTTTTTGAATAGCAGAAATCATTAAATTTTTCTATTTTATTGTGATTATTATCTTTTTCAATAATTGTAAAAACATAAGAGCTATCAGAGAAGAATTGAAACCTTAAACTTGAACTTCCAATGAAATTATAGTTATTAATAGCTGATATTTTTTCTGTTTTTTGGGTAGATTTTTTAGATTTATTTTCTTTGCATTGACTGAATAATCCTAAAATAACTAACGGTAATATTATTTTTATTTTCATAAAACTATTTTAAAAATTAATCACAAAACAAATACTTCCCAGAACCCGAAACTTTCTTCTTCGAAGGCACAATCAAATGCGATTCAAATTTCTTTCCACTCAAAACATCATTCACAAAATCCAAAACATATTGTTTGCCATCATGAAAAAGATAACCCGAAAATTCATGTCCGCCACCGCAAAACGTAATCAGTTCAACGTCTTTATGTAAATCATTCATTTGATTGTAAACCGCATAAGACCCAAAAAGAATCAGCCAACCCGAAGCATTTGTGGGGCAGGAGCGGTGAGATCCTGCGGCATAAGGAACAGTATTGTCATTATTTCCGTGTGATAATAACATTGGTATTGCTTTTTCTTTAGTAATCAAATTAATATCCTGAATCGCACCAGAACCGCCAATAAAACCAGTATATTTAAAGTTTTCAGGTAAATTATTTTTGTATAAATTCATCAGTTTATAATCCCAAAACGAAGCGTGAAAACCAATTTCGGCTCCGGCACTAATTCCAGAAATAAATATTTTTGAAGCGTCAAGATTATATTTATTTGCATTTTCAATCAAAAAGGAGGTTGCCTGCCACATATCGCTCACGCCAATTTGAATTGCTTTTATCTTTTCAGTTAAAGTTCCTTTGCACCCAAAATCTTTTCCTTTCATGTATAAACTGTATGAAATGCTGGCTACTGCATAACCGTTTTTAGCCATAAACATTCCAAAATCTTTTTCTTGTGTACGGTCTCCACCAGAAAATCCACCACCAAAAGCAAAAATGATCAACGGAATTTTTTCGTTGGTTTTCTTCTGAGGCAAATACAAATCCAGATCTAGTTTGATTGTATCATTTTGGAAATAAGTCATTGTTTTTATTTCCTGTGCCTGAATATTGAAAAAGATGAGAATTGTAAAAAGTAAGAAGATATATTTTTTCATCGTATTTCGGTTTTAAAGGGAAAGTCTTAGAATTTAAAAGTGATGACTTAAAAAACTTTGCGTCTCTGCGACTTTGTGCTATATTTTTGCAGCAAAGTTTTTCAAATATAAAAGTTAGCCACGAATTTCACTAATTTACACGAATTTTTAATTTACACCTAAATCTAAACTATATGATATTTACAATTTTTAAACCGTTTTTAATTAGTGAAAATTCGTGAAATTTGTGGCAAAAAAGTATCATGAATTTCATCCCAAAAAATCTAAAATCAAAAATCTGAAATCTGAAATCAAAACCGTATATTTGCCTTTATTTTTAATTACGAATGGAGAACGATAAAGAAAAAAACACCGCCGAATTTTACGAAAGATTAAAAGTAGAGCTGGATAACGCAAATACCTGGCCAGCTGAATATTTATATAAATTTATAGTGCCTTCAGTCGCCGATAATGTTGAGCGCGTTGAAAAAGCTTTTGACAGTATGGGTGCGGTTATCAAAACAACAAAATCTAAAACAGGTAAATTTACCAGCGTTTCTGTAGATGTTACAATGAATAGCTCTGACGATGTCATTGGTAAATACAAAGAAGTTTCTACAATAGAAGGTATAGTTTCATTATAACTTATGATCGAAAAATATAAAAAAGAAGTCGCAAATGATGTTGTTTTTAATTTAGAATACAATTCTGAAAGACAACGATTAATCATTCCTGAATATGGTCGTCATTTGCAAAAACTGATCGATCAGGCAACTGCAATTGAAGATGCCGATACGCGCAATAAAGCTGCAAAATACATTATTCAGGTAATGGGAAGTTTAAATCCGCATTTGCGTGATGTGCCTGATTTTCAGCATAAATTATGGGATCAGCTTTTCATTATGTCTGATTTTAAATTAGATGTAGAATCACCATATCCAATTCCGTCAAGAGATGTATTGCAGTTAAAACCGGATGTTTTACAATATCCGCAAAACTTTCCAAAATATAGATTCTATGGTAACAACATCAAGTACATGATTGATGTTGCTAATAAATGGGACGAAGGCGAAATGAAAAACGCATTGGTATTGGTGATCGCCAACCACATGAAAAAATCATACTTGAGCTGGAATAAAGACACTGTAAAAGACGATGTTATTTTTGAACATTTATTCGAATTGTCGGGTGGAAAAATTAACTTGTTACAAAGCACAGAAGAGCTTTTAAATACAACCGATTTATTGCGTACCAATAAACGCATGTCGAACAAAATTACACCACCGGGACAGCCAAAAATTCAAAGCAACAAAAACAATAAAGGCCCTGGAAAACCAAAACCTTTTCAGAAAAATAATCAAAAGTAAAAAAGGTACTAAGTCTCTAAGATGCTAAGTTGCTAAGGTTTTTTAGCTCAGGATCTTAGAATCTCAGTAACTCAAAGCCCTAAAAAACAAAAACAAAAATAAAAGTTGCTAAGCAGCTAAGTTACTAAGCTTTTTTACAAAGAGAAAAACTTAGAACCTCAGAACCTTAGTAGCTCAGAACCTTAAAAAAAATCTATGGGAATTTTTAAAATCGAAGGAGGAATTCCTTTAAAAGGAGAAATCACTCCGCAAGGAGCAAAAAATGAGGCATTACAAATTTTATGTGCCGTGCTTCTAACGGGAGATAAAGTAAAAATTAATAATATTCCCGATATTATTGACATCAATAAATTAATCACTTTGTTGGGTAATTTAGGAGTTAAAATTCAGCGCAATGAACCGGGTTCGATTACGTTTCAGGCTGATGAAGTTAACGTTGGTTATTTAGAAACTGAAGCTTTCAAAAAAGAAGGTGGAGCGCTTCGTGGTTCTATTATGATTGTTGGACCGCTTTTGGCACGTTTCGGAAAAGGATATATTCCAAAACCGGGAGGAGATAAAATTGGTCGTCGTAGATTAGATACTCACTTTGAAGGTTTCATTAACCTTGGAGCAAAATTTAGATACAACAGAGAAGATCACTTCTACGGAGTAGAATCTCCTGCAGAAGGATTACAAGGAACAGATATGTTACTTGACGAAGCATCTGTAACCGGAACGGCAAATATTGTGATGGCAGCAGTTTTAGCAAAAGGACAAACAACAGTTTACAACGCTGCTTGTGAGCCTTACCTGCAACAATTGTGTAAAATGCTAAATTCAATGGGAGCTAAAATTACCGGAGTTGGTTCAAACTTATTGACTATCGAAGGAGTTGAAAGTCTTGGAGGTTGCGAGCACAGAATTCTTCCTGATATGATTGAAATCGGTTCATGGATTGGCCTTGCAGCTATGACAAAAAGCGAAATCACAATTAAAAATGTAAGCTGGGAAAATTTAGGTTTGATTCCGAATACATTTAGAAAATTGGGTATTACAATCGAAAAACGTGGTGATGATATTTATATTCCTGCTCACACAGATGGGTACGAAGTAAAAACAGATATTGATGGTTCTATTTTAACCATTGCCGATGCTCCTTGGCCAGGATTTACACCAGATTTATTGAGTATTGTTTTGGTTGTGGCAACACAAGCAAAAGGTGATGTTTTAATTCACCAAAAAATGTTCGAAAGCCGTTTGTTTTTCGTTGACAAATTAATCGATATGGGAGCAAAAATCATGTTATGTGATCCGCACAGAGCTGTGGTTATGGGACATAATTTCGAATCTCAATTGAAAGCTACAACAATGTCATCTCCGGATATTCGTGCAGGTATTTCATTATTAATTGCTGCACTTTCTGCAAAAGGAACAAGCACAATTCAAAATATAGAACAAATCGACCGTGGATACGAGCGTATCGATGAGCGTTTAAGAGCTATTGGAGCAAAAATCGTGAGAGCGTAGAAAGTTAGCCACGAATTTAAATCTTCAAAGATTATCAAAATAATTTATGAATTCGTGGCAAAAAAATAAATGTCGTTAAATGACAAATGAACAAAAAGCTATAAAAGCTACATACTTTAGTATAGCCGGAAACACCTGCTTGGCCCTTATAAAAGGCTTGGCAGGTTTTTTTGGCAATTCTTACGCCTTGATTGCAGATGCGATCGAATCAACGACAGATATATTTTCTTCTTGTCTGGTTTTATTCGGAATCAAATATTCAAATAAACCAGCCGATGAAAATCATCCTTACGGACATGGGCGTGCCGAACCATTAATTACTTTTTTGGTTGTTGGGTTTTTAATTACTTCTGCCACTATTATTGGTTATGAAAGTATTTCTAATATTCAGTCATCACATGACTTGCCAAAATCCTGGACATTATATGTTTTAGGCGCCATCATTATCTGGAAAGAATATTCTTTTAGAGTCGTGATGAAACGCAGTAAGCAAACCAATAGTTCGGCTTTAGCCGCAGATGCCTGGCACCATCGCAGCGATGCTATTACTTCGGTAGCAGCATTTATCGGAATTTCGTTTGCCTTGTTTATGGGCAAAGGTTATGAGTCTGCAGATGATTGGGCGGCACTTTTTGCTGCTTTTTTTATCTTATACAACAGCTATAAAATTTTCCGACCTGCTCTTGGCGAAATCATGGACGAGCATTTAAATGATGATTTAGTCGAAGAAATTCGCGTAAAATCCTTAAAAGTTGACGGAATTCTGGGTACCGAAAAATGTTTTATCCGTAAAGCCGGTATGAAATATCACGTTGATCTTCACGCAATAGTTTCAGCCAAAATTTCGGTAAAAGAAGGGCATGATTTGTCACACAAGCTTCAGGATACTTTAAAAGAAAAAATCCCGCAATTAGGAAATGTTTTGATACATATTGAACCGGATGATTATCACTCTTAAAAGTTCTAAGATGCTGAGATTCTAGGTTACTAAGGTTTTTTGCTTTGCGAATCTTTGTCAAATTTTTAAACTTTGACAAAGATAAAAATTACAAAATTCGTTTATTCTTAATGAGTAAGCGGATTTTTTATTGGGCGTTCCCTTCGGTCGGGCTATCCGCTATATCTTTTTATTTTTAAAGAAAAAATAAAAAGGATACCGCTTCTATCCCTAACGCAATTCCAGGTAAATTAGAAGTTTAAAGGTTTTTAAGCGTTTTGTCAGTTCGAGTGAAATCGTGAACTCACTAAGCTATTTAACTTAGCAACTTTTCTAATCCAAAACATTCAAAATCTTCAACCCAAATACAACACCATTTTGTTGAATTCCGCTTTGATAAGAATGAACATAATCAACTCTGAACAATTTAAATTTTCCGAAACCCAAATTATCCAGACCAACCGTAAATTCAGAATAAGGCTTTCTGCCGGGAATTGCTAAGGAATGAAAACCAAGATTCATTGTCGATTTTAGTAAATTCAGTAACGGAATTTTGTTCATGATAAATCCGGTATCATTGTATTCCAGATGGTTTTCAAAGTAACTGTCGTTTGTACTATTGTTGTAATAAGGCATTAAATTAAAAACATTCAAATAACGGTCAGTTGTTCCAATATGGGTTTGGTTTCCGTTAAAATGTCTGTAATCGATAAAAGAAATGTTTTCGGCATTAAAGAATTTCCCGGCTCTCAAATTCATTCCTAAAATTCCTTTGTTTCCTAGTGATAAATCATATTGAACAGATGTACCAATTCTTTCAAATTCATATTTTTTTTCGCTCGCAGCAAAGGCTTTTTCAAAGACTAAAAATACAGTTGGATATTTGTCATCTTTAAAATTATATCTACCGTCTGGTCTTGAAATGTATTTATTTCCAAAATTAATTCGTGCAGTCAACGCAGCTTTAAACAAATGATGCTGGTCAAAAGCAGGAGTATCAAAATCATTTGGCGCAAGCGGATTATTAGACGAATAAAAATCATCTCTTTTAAAGAACGAATAATCAGTAGTATTAAAAAGTGGTTTTCGTTGTTCATACGCCACTTTTCCATTCAAATTTATTCCGTTTGCAACATCTTGAGCATAATTAATCTGAGCAAATTCCAGATTATACAACTTTATATAATTGTCTTTAAAGAATAGGGAACTTATAGAATTTACAAATTTACTTATCGGTTCTGCTCCATTAAATTGAGCCACTTTCGTTCCTCCGGAAATGCCAATTGTAGCATAATTGATATTGTTGAATTTATGATTAAATTCTCCAATAACACGAAAACGCTCATCAGAAAAACCATAATTAAAAATAGTTTTCACAGAAGTGCTTTTTCCTTCCTCTTCATTCCATTTTTTGAAAGAAAAACCAGAATCCAGATTAAATCCCTGAACCGTATTAAAACTCAAAGAAGTAATATTTAATAAACCATCGTAACTAAAAGAGTGTTTTTTGAAAGTATTTTTATAATCGTAACCCGCTAAAATATCCCAAACTTTAAATTTGTTATTTTTTGCATCAACAGAATCGGTATATTTTTGAGATTTTCGAATGATTAGTAAACTGTCTTTTTTTGTATAATCCGTGCTTTCTTCAATCGTTAACGGAATAGGACGAATTTCATTCCAGAAGGCATTATCTTTTTTATTGGCATTGGCTTCAAAAGCAACAATTTCATTGGTAAAAGTTTTCTTTTCGAATGAATCCGGAAATTCATAATTCGAATAAATATAATTGAATTGTCCTGAGAATTTTACACCAAAAATACCGGCATTAAAAGAAAGTGTCTGTGCGTTTTTAGACCAGATTTTGTTTGTAGCATTATAATTAAAGCTCTGTTTTAAAGTCATTACCTCAGTAAATTCATTTTTCATTCGGTAACCTTTTATATCAAGATCAATTGCATAAATAGCAAAACTGTCATCAACAATATAAATGTAACCTTCAAAAACAGGTTCTTTATCACGTTTTGGGATTACTTTTATTTTGTTGATTTCCTGATTATTGGAGTCAAAAAAAGTCCCTTCGAGTTTGTATTTGTAATAATTAAAAGCATTGTCGGCAATAGGAGAGATGAGCCTAACATCAAAATCTAAAGTATTATCATAAAAATCATAATAAGACAAAGAGGCAGTATTATAACTATAACCTTTATTGTTTCCTGAAATTCGCGAGGCAACAATTTTCTCTTTTAGTTTATTGGGTTTTTCATATGCAATTTTTGAAACGGTTTCAGATAAATACAAAATCCCAGTTCCGGTCGAATCCAGGTTAGAAGCCATATCATCGCCAAGATCCACTTTTTGTCCCAGGATTTTTTTAGGCAAATCTTTAACCTTAAACATTCCTTTCGAATAAAAATCGGCTGTATATCGGGAAGTTTTTTGAGAGTTTTCTTTTTTGTTTGCAATTGCATTTTTTATTATGGCATTTGCAGGATTGTTCTTCGGGTCAATTACAACCTCGTTTAGTGTAAAACTTTCCTCCAGCATTTTTACGTCTAAAGTAATTGTTTTAGAATCTGTAGAAACTGTGATTTTCTGAGTTTTAAACCCCAGGTATTGAAAAATGATTCTGTTTTTTCCCGTTTCTTTTACGTTAAGCTGGTAATTTCCCTTCTCGTTTGAGGTTGTTCCTGTGTATGTGTTTTCTTCAAAAACAGAAACAAAAGGCAACGGATTTCCTTTTTCATCGGTAACGGTTCCTTTTATTTGAGCAAAATTGGTAATAGAAAAAAATAAAAAGGCAAGTAAAATGTAATTTTTCATAGAGGCTTTTTCTCTAACAAAAATAGGATATGTTGAGACTGAGCTTATTAAAAATTTGTTAAATTGCTATCAGGCATAGTACTTTAGACATAGCCAACGGTTTCAACCGTTGTGGCACAAATGTATTTTTACGATCCGTATCCCCACGGTTGAAACCGTGGGCTATATTTGAAAATAATATGATTTCAGAGATGAAAGGAATATTGAGTTTTCCCTTCGATTAAAATATTTTACAAGAAAGACTGAATCGCTAATTCGTAGCTTTTTAATCCAAAACCTAAAATAACACCTTTGGCATTTCCGGATAAATACGATTGATGTCTGAAACTTTCGCGTGCATATGTATTCGAAATATGCACTTCGATAACCGGAGTTGTAACGGCTTTAATCGCGTCACCTAAACCTATAGAAGTATGTGTGTATGCGCCGGCATTTAAAATGATTCCGTCAAATGTAAAACCAACTTCCTGAATTTTCCCTATCAATTCACCTTCAATATTGCTTTGATAATAAGTAAGTTCAACGTTTGGAAATTTATGTTCCAGTCTTTCAAAATATTCTTCAAAAGTTTCACTTCCGTATACTTCAGGTTCTCTTTTTCCTAAAAGATTCAAATTCGGTCCGTTGATTATAGCGATTTTCATATTTAAGTTATTTTGAAAAATCTAGACTTTTTAACCCATATAAGTAATACAAGTTCAATTAATCTAAAGTTAGTTTTTTATTGAGATTGAATTTTGCAATTGACATTGACATTGATTTTTTGAAATTGCCATTGCCATTTGAACTTTGTAAAAATAAAAAAACCGTTCTAATTAACAGAACGGTTTTTATAAAAGTATGTGATATTATTTTAGAACATAAATCCGGCTGACAATTGTACTGTAGAGTTTTTAATATCAGCATTTTTTGAAGCTTCTGTTAAACCTAAACCATAACGCCCCTGAACAAAAAAGTTTTTGGTGATTTTATATCCTAAACCGGCATTAAGCCCAAATTCGAATGTTTCTCCATCTTCAACATCAAAATCATTTTTTTCACTTACTAAAAATGATGCTTGTGGACCAACTTCAAGACTAAATGAATCTGTTAAATAAAACTTAGCCATTACAGGAATGGAGATATAACCTAATTCGTTTTTAAATTCCTGAGCTGCATTTTTATACGTTGCTCCCTGAGTTGAGTATAAAAGCTCTGGCTGAACAGAAAATCTTTCTAGTAGTTTAATCTCTGCAACTAAACCTGCGTGAAAACTTGTGATACCTTCTTTATCAAAATTTTGTTCTGGAAATGCGTCTCCAGTTTGGCTTGCAAAATTTACCCCGCCTTTAACACCTATTTGTAACAATTGTGCCTGAATTGTAGCTGATGTTGCCATGAACAATACAGCTGCTAAAAGTATTTTTTTCATAGAATTACCTTTTTAAGATTAAAATTTGTTTTATACTATTAAAACTACGTATTCTTCATTTTATTGTTTTTATATTTAGAATCCAATAATTAACAGAATTCACATTTCTGCTAATATTAACAATTTTTCGAAATTTTAAATTTTAAGACATTAGAATTGGTTTATAACAGATTAACGATTTAGAGAGCTTTATTTAACATGACTTTATCTATAATAACTAACATTATTTGTTAAAAAACAAATTAATTTTTATCAAGTAAAGTTTTATATTTGATTATTAATTTTAACCAAAACAAATAAAATGAGAAAAATTATTTTATCTGCAATTGCAGTAATGGCATTTGGATTCACAAATGCTCAGGAAACAAGATTTGGAGTAAAAGGAGGTCTTAATATTTCCACAGTAGTTGGAGGAGATGTTGAAAATACTAAATCTTTAGTAGGATTCCACGTTGGGGGTTTTGCAGAAATTCATATTGTTCAGAGATTTTTTATCCAGCCAGAACTTTTGTTCTCAACTCAAGGTACTAAAGTTGATGGTCCTTTTGGAGTTGATGGCGATATAAAACTGAATTATTTGAATATTCCCGTATTGGCTAAATATTATATTGTAGATAAAAAATTTAGTGTCGAAGCCGGACCGCAATTAGGTGTTTTATTATCAGCTAAAGCAGAAGATGAAGATATTAAAGATTTTACCCGATCAGTAGATTTTGGGTTTAATATAGGTGCTGGATTTAATTTTACTGATAATCTTTCAATAGGTCTTCGTTACACTATTGGCTTATCTCCTCTTTCTGATGAAGATATTGATAATGAAGATGATTATTATGACAGTGCTAAAAATAGTAACCTTGCATTGTCTTTGGCATATAAATTCTAAAATATTGTTTTAAAATTTAACAAAAGCCTTCCAAATATGGGAGGCTTTTCTTGTTATAATGACTTGTTAATTTATTTTAACATAATTAGGTCTAATTATTAAATTATTTGTTAAAAAACAAATCCTTTTACACTAACTATAGTTTTATATTTGCCACTGAATTTTAACCATAAACAAATAAAATGAAGAAAATTATTCTATGTGCTATTGCAATAATGGCATTTGGGTTTGCAAATGCCCAAAAAACTAGATTTGGAGTAAAAGGTGGTCTTAACATCGCTACTATTGGTGGTGATAATCGTGCCAATGCATTAATTGGTGTTCAATTAGGTGGTTTTGCTGAGATTAATGTTTGGAAAAAATTATACATTCAGTCAGAACTTTTGTTTTCTACACAGGGAGCTAAATTTGATCGTTATTATGGTGACCGTGACCGTACTATAAATTTAAGCTATATCAATGTTCCTGTAGTAGCTAAATATTACATTACAAAACAATTTAGTGTTGAAGCTGGACCACAACTTGGATTATTAGTTTCTAGTAACATTGACAATGAAAAATCAGTTGATGCTGGTTTTAATTTAGGAGCAGGATATAATTTTACAGATAATTTTTCTGTAGGTGCTCGTTACACTATTGGTTTAACAAGCGTTTACGATTACGATTATAATGGTAATGATGGTTATTACTATAATGATAGATATACAAATAACGTTTTAGCATTAACTGCTGCATATAAATTCTAATATTTTTTAGAATATTTAAATAACCTTCCCTAATCCGGAAGGTTTTTTTTATTGAATTTTTATTTTGAGAGAAAAAAGCTATATTTTTTTTCGTAAAATAGAAAGAAATGAAGAAGATTATTTTATCTGCTATTGCAGTTATGTTATGTGGTTTTGCAAATGCTCAGGATGTTAAAGTAGGAATAAAAGGCAGTTTAAACTTGTCAAGCTGGGCTGGAGATACTCGTGGACTAAATTTATGACCGATGTTTGGAGTTAATATCGGTGCTCTAACCCAAATCAAATTATCTGATAAATTCGATATTCAACCTGAGGTTTTGTATTCTAATCAGGTTACAAAAATGAAAAATGCTGGAGCCAACATATCTGATATTTATGATACAGGAGATATTAAATGGAATCTTTCCTATGTAAATGTGCCAGTTCTCTTTAAATATTCTGCAGATGATAAATCTTTTATTGAAGCTGGGCCACAAGTTGGGTTTTTAACATCGGCTAAAACATCAACTAAATTAACTCAATATAGTCCAATTGTAAAACAGGATGTTAAAGAAGCGTTTGAATCTATTGATTTTGGTTTTGTTATTGGTGTCGGTTATAATATTAATCAGCATTTAATGGCTGATCTTCGGTATAATATCGGTCTATCAAATATTGCAAAAACTGAATCTGGAGACGATACAAAAATCCGTAATAGTGTTTTGGCGTTGTCTCTGGCTTACAAGTTCTAATATCATAAACCTTCCCTAATTCGGAAGGTTTTTTTATGCTAAAAATGTTTTACTTTGTAAATATGAAATGGAATACTTATATAAAAGATTATCAATCGTATTTACGCATCGAAAGAGGATTGTCTAAAAATACAATCGAAAATTATGGTTTCGATATTGAGCGATTATGTCTTTTTTTAGAAACCAATCAAATTGAAGTTTCTCCCATAAATATTACTGACGAAACGGTACAGGAATTTATTTATTCGGTTTCAAAAGAAGTAAATCCACGTTCGCAAGCGAGAATAATTTCCGGGTTGAAAAGCTTTTTCAATTATTTAATTTTTGAAGATTACAGAAAAGACAGTCCATTAGAATTAATCGAATCGCCAAAAACAGGACGTAAGTTGCCGGATACCTTATCTGTTTCTGAAATTGATGCACTTATTGCTGCGATAGATTTAAGTTCGAATGAAGGCGAAAGAAACCGCGCAATGCTGGAAACTTTATACGGTTGCGGACTTAGGGTTTCTGAACTGGTTTCGCTTAAAATTTCCGATTTATTTTTTGAAGAAGGTTTTGTTAAAATCACAGGTAAAGGAAATAAAGAACGTTTTGTTCCTATTGGAAAATTAACGCAAAAATATATTGAGATTTACCAAAACTCAATTCGGAATACAATAAATATCAAAAAAGGTTTTGAAGATACGCTGTTTTTAAATAGAAGAGGCGGACAGCTTACACGTTCGATGATTTTTGCCATTATAAAAAATCTGGCTCTACAAATCAATCTGCATAAAAACATTAGTCCGCATACATTGCGTCATTCTTTTGCAACACATTTGCTTGAAAATGGTGCAGATCTTAGATCAATTCAGTTAATGCTTGGACATGAGTCGATTACAACTACCGAAATTTATGTGCATTTAGATCGAAGTTTCCTGAAAGAAGTGATGCATTCTTTTCATCCACGGAAATAAGTTTGAGTATAATTCTTTCAAAATTATAATTTTATGTAATAAAAATTAATACCTTGTCTTAAATTTTTACATTAATAGAGGTAGAAAACAATAACTTAAGTCTTTTTCTGTTTTTGGTTTGAAGATTATTTTAATAATTGAATTTGCATTAAAAGAGAATATATGGTTTTTGATTTATATGAAAATGAGGACTGTTTAGAAGTGAATAATTTTTATAAAAAGTTATTTGCTGAAATGCCTGATTTGCTTTTTCAGTTTATTATCGATTGTGATAATAATTACAGCTTTCCGCTAGTCAGTAAATCTGCCGATGATATTTTTGAACTTCCGTCAAGTACATTTTCAAATGAAAGTATATTAGTAATTTACAATCGAATTCATCCCAATGATCGGGATTTATTCTTCGAGTCTTTGGTTAAATCCCGAAGAGAAGTTAAACCGTGGATACTTGAATTCAGAGCAATCTTACCCAAAAAAGGATTGCGTTGGTTTAAGATTTCTTCAAAAACCGAATTGGCTTTAGACGGTTGCGTGAGTTTTTACGGGCATGTTTCGGATATTACAGACTTAAAAGATAAAGAAGAAAAATTACGTATTTCAGAAGAACGTTTTCAGTTTGCCCTTGAAGCTTCAACCGCGGGAATCTGGGATTGGAATATGGTTACAAACAGTGTTTTCTATTCTTCTCTTTCACTTAAAATTTTAGAATTAGATTCGGCAGATATTTTTGACGAACCCGAACGTTGGGATAAAATTGTGCATCCTGACGACCTTCCAAAATATTATTCAGACATACAGGAACATTTTGATAATAAGATTCCTTACTATGAAAATTATCATCGTGTAATGACTTCCAGCGGAAATTATAAATGGATTTTAGATCGCGGGAAAGTTATAGATCGTGATGAAAACGGAAAACCATTACGAGTTATCGGAACCCATACTGATGTTTCTCTTCAAAAAGAAAAAGAATTAGAACTTTTAAAAACAATGAAACTCTACAGCGACCAAAATAGTCGTTTGTTGAATTTCTCGCATATCGTTTCGCATAATTTAAATACACAGGCAGGAAATATAAAATCGATTCTGGATTTTATTGATGCTGATGTTGATAAAGTAAATATCAATGAAATGTTGGTTCATCTAAGAACTGTTTCTAATGATTTGAATGAAACGATTTCTAATTTAACCCAAATTGTAAAAACACAAAGCAATATTAATATTGCCGTTATGCCTTTAAGACTTAATGAGTATATCGATAAAACGATTACTACAATTAAAGGTTACGATAAACAAACGAACGTTACGATTGTAAATAATGTGCCTGAATATTTAACGATCAATTTTAATCCGGCTTATCTGGAAAGTGTACTGTTGAATTTTGCCACAAATGCCATAAAATACCGTCATCCTGATAGAGATCCTGTTATTACTTTTGATTTTGCCATCGAACCCGACGGGCATAAATCATTAAAAATTACAGATAATGGTTTAGGAATCGATTTGGCTGTTTATGGTGATTTGTTATTCGGAATGTATAAAACATTTCACAAACATCAGGAAGCCCGGGGAATTGGTTTATATATCACCAGAAATCAAATTGAAGCCATGAAAGGGACGATTTCTGTAGAAAGTGAAGTAGGAGTGGGAACGAGTTTTAAAATCGTTTTTAATGATATGTAAATACTAAAAGCTTTTTGATACAAATTGTGATAAAAACATATATCTATCTAAATATAGCCAACGGTTTCAACCGTTGGAGCGCAATGTATTAATGATCCAAATTCCCCACGGTTAAAACCGCGGGCTATGGTTGAAATATACAAGAAGTTTTAAAATATTAATTAGGTATAAACATCTTCAAAAAAACAAAAGGCTATCTGTTAAGATAGCCTTTTGTTTTTTATATTTAAGTTGAGATTATTTAGCAATATTAACCGCTCTTGTTTCTCTAATTACAGTCACTTTTACCTGACCTGGATAAGTCATTTCAGTTTGGATTTTTTGTGAAATTTCGAAAGATAAATTCGCTGCGTTATCATCAGAAACTTTTTCGCTTTCTACAATTACACGAAGTTCTCTACCAGCCTGGATTGCATAAGCATTTTTTACACCGCTAAATCCGTAAGCTACTTCTTCAAGATCTTTCAAACGTTGAATGTAAGAATCTAAAACCTGACGTCTTGCGCCTGGTCTTGCACCTGAAATAGCATCACAAACCTGAACGATTGGAGAAAGTAATGATTTCATTTCAATCTCGTCGTGGTGAGCTCCAATAGCGTTGCAAACTTCTTCTTTTTCACCATATTTCTCAGCCCATTGCATACCTAATAATGCGTGAGGTAAATCACTTTCAGTATCCGGAACTTTACCAATATCGTGAAGTAAACCGGCTCTTTTTGCCAGTTTTACATTTAAGCCTAATTCAGCTGCCATGATACCACAAAGTTTAGAAACCTCTCTTGAGTGTTGCAATAAGTTTTGTCCGTAAGAAGAACGGTATTTCATTCTACCCACAACTTTAATTAGTTCCGGGTGTAAACCGTGAATTCCTAAATCGATAACCGTACGTTTACCAACTTCGATAATTTCGTCGTCGATTTGTTTGGCTGTTTTAGCAACAACTTCTTCAATACGTGCCGGGTGAATACGTCCGTCAGTTACTAATTTGTGTAATGACAAACGAGCAATTTCTCTACGAACCGGATCAAAACAAGAAAGAATAATAGCTTCCGGTGTATCATCAACAATGATTTCAACTCCGGTTGCAGCTTCAAGCGCTCTAATGTTACGACCTTCACGACCAATAATTCTACCTTTTACATCATCAGATTCAATGTTAAAAACAGAAACGCAATTTTCAACCGCTTCTTCTGTTCCAACTCTTTGAATAGTGTTGATGATAATTTTCTTAGCTTCTTGCTGAGCCGTAAGTTTTGCCTCTTCAATCGTTTCCTGAATATGAGACATTGCTTTACTTTTAGCTTCGGCTTTTAAACCTTCAACTAATTGTTCTTTTGCTTCATCTGCAGAAAGTCCTGAAATTACTTCAAGCTGTTGTAACTGGCTTTTGTGTAATTTGTCTACTTCGGCTTGTTTTTTATCTAAAACTTCAATTTTATTAGTATATTCAAGCGTTTTAGCTTCAAAATCATCATTTACTTTTTTAGCTTTTGATAATTCATTTGAAACCTGAGATTCTTTGTCGCGAACTCTTTTTTCTACTTCAGCAACTTTTTTGTCTCTTGCCAAAATAACTTGTTCATGCTCTGATTTTAATTCGATAAATTTTTCTTTTGCCTGAAGGATTTTATCTTTTTTAATATTTTCGGCCTCTAAATTTGCATCTTTTAAAATGGAAGCTGCTTCTTTTTTAGCGTTTTTGATTAAGTTAGAAATATTGCTTTTTTCGATAATTTTAGCGATTGCAAAACCTGCTGCAATCCCTACAATACCTGAAATAATGATCGTTATGATGTCCATGTTTGTTAAAATTTATATATAAAAAAAGCCTACATTAATTGCTTGAATAAACTCGTAAAGACAAGTTTTGAGCTAACTCGCTGTTCAAGTTTCCAAGCCGAAGCATGGCATACTATAGTAGCGACGATTTGCTCATTCTAATTTGTTAGTGTTGAGTTTACCAATTGTGAACTAATGTAGGCAGTATCTTAGTTTCTGTAAAGAACGTTTAATTTTCGAGATATTGATCTAAAAGCGAATTTAATCTTTTAATTCTTTCGATGGTTTCTTCTCCATCGATTGCGTTATCAATTTGTTTTTGTTCTACTTGTGAAGCAAACTGAAGGGCACACATGGCCAATACATCTTGCTTATCGCGAACTGCGTAACTTTCTTCGAATTGCTTTATCATAGCATCAATTTTTTTAGAAGCACTTCTAAGTCCTTCTTCCTGAGTAGGTTCTACCGTTAACGGGTAAACTCTGTCTGCGATTGATATTTTAATTCTAAGCTTTCCGTCCATGTTTTTCTAGTCAGATAATTGTGCTATACAGTGATCTATTTCGCGAATTAATGAATTTATTTTAAGCTTTGTCTCTCTCTTGTTATTGTCGCTGCCGAGCAACGAATTGGCTATTTTAAGTGTATCATACTGCTTCTTCAAAGCTTCCATTTCTTCAGATTGTTTCTGGATGATTTGCGCAGCTTTGGCTAGTTGTAATCGTAATTCCTGATTGTTTTTCTCCAACCCCTTTGATTTCTCAAAAAGCTTTTCGACCTTATATTCAAGAGTATCAATTATTTCGGCAATTACACTCATTATAAATCCTATTCATTACTTAATCATACAAAGTTAGTATTCCTTTTTATTAATGCAATTTTTTATCGATTTTTTTGCATTAAAAATAGGCAAATAAATGAATTTCAGTGAATTGTATTTTTGTAGCCAAATCCTCGGTTTTTGCTGGTTAATTTTTTATCTTAGCAAAAATGTTGCTTATGAGATTTTCACTATTTACCTTATTTTTTTGTAATTTATTTTTTGCCCAAAACCAATACCCAAAAGATTATTTCAGCCCTCCCTTAGATATTCCGATGCAGCTTTCGGGGAATTTTGGAGAGTTGCGACCTAATCATTTTCATGCTGGTTTTGACTTAAAAACAAATCAAAGAGAAGGTTTAAATGTGTATGCTGTTGCTGATGGATATGTTTCGAGAATCAAAATTTCGACTTTTGGAAATGGAAAATGCATTTATATTACACACCCAAACGGGTACACTTCTGTTTACGGACATTTGCAAACTCCCGTTGGCGCTATTCAGGATTATGTTTTAAAAACACATTACAAAGAAAAAGCTTTTGAAATTGAAATGTTTTTAAAACCGGATGAACTGCCGGTTACAAAAGGGCAAATAATTGGGCTTTCCGGAAACACCGGATCGTCAGAAGGTCCTCATTTGCATTTTGAATTTCGCGATTCTAAAACCGAATTTGTAATCAATCCAATGTTTTTTGGTTTTGATAAAAATCTAAAAGACACTAAAAAACCAACTATTTCAAATGTGCTCGTTTATCCGCTTGACGGAACAACGGCAAATCAGTCAAAATTGCCTTTGCTATTAAATCTTTCGCTTCAAAAAGATGGAACTTATCTGGCTAACAAAGTAAAAGCAAACGGTAAAATTGGTTTCGGAATCACGGCTGTAGATTTTGATGATGTTTCGGGAAATAGAAATGGGGTTTATAATGTTTCGACTTTTTTCAACGGAAATCAAAATTATAATTACCAATTCAATACCTATTCGTTTGATGAAATGCGCTATATAAACGCGTTGGTTGATTATCCGAGATATAAAAAATCCGGACAAAGAGTGCAGAAGTTATTCATGAAAACGCCTTTTGCACTGAGCATTATTAAAACAGATTCGCTTCGCGGAATAGTGCCGGCTGAACCTAATTTGGCATCGACTTATCGTATTGAGGTTTCTGATTATTTTGGAAATTTAAATTCAGTAAATGTTCCCATCGAATATGATTCGGCTACACCAATTGTCAATGCAGAACCTGTTACTTCAAAATATTTTGTAAAATATAACAGGGATACCAACTTCGAAAAAGATAATATGTCGGTATTTTTTCCTGCTGGAACTTTCTATGATGATTTTAATATGAATTTTGATGTAAAAAACAACAAAATTTATATTCATGAAGATGTAATTCCGGTACATTCAAATTTTACGATTACCATAAAAGACAGCACTTATTCTGAAGCTTTAAGAGATAAACTGTACATCGGAAGAAATAACAGTTATAACGGAACAATTAGAAAAGGGAATGTTTTTACCGCTAAAGCAAAAATTTTAGGGCAATATGGTTTGGTACTCGATACCATTGCGCCTGTTATTAAAATAGCAAAACCAATTCAGGATAAATGGATTAGCGATATGAAATCGATTCAGTTTACAATTGGCGACAGTTTATCCGGAATTAAATCGTACAACGGTTATTTAAACGGAAATTGGGTCCTGTTTGAATATGATAATAAAACCAGAAAAATTACGCACAAGTTTGATGCTGATAGCCTTGTTGCAGAAGGTGCAAACGATTTAAAAATTGAAGTGGTTGATAATGTAGGTAATTCTGCTATCTTTGAAACTCACTTTTTTAGAAGTCAACAAAAATAAAACCAAAACGTTTGAACCAGAGTAAATTAATATTCGTTTTCCTTTTTTTGTGCATTAGTTCTATCTCATTTGCTCAAAATGCTCGTGTAAAAGGAATTATTTTAGATAGTGAAAAACGTCCCGTTTCTGATGTGAATATTGTCGCTTCAGGAAGTTCTTCTAAAACCGATTCCAATGGTTTTTTTGAAATAGAAATTCCTTCGAATAAAAAAACATCCCTGATTTTTACTCATATTTCATTAAAAATGATGAGTCTTACGGTGAATTTAAAACCGAATGAGATTTTTGTTTTTAATCCGGTTATGAGTAATTCGGCAGAGCAAATGGGAGAAGTTTTTGTTTCTTCGAATAATAAAAAACGCGTTCAGGGAATTACGGTTATTGATGCCGCAACGATCAAGAAAATTCCAGGGGCAAACGCCGGAATCGAAAATGTACTGAAAACTTTACCAGGGGTAAATTCAAACAATGAATTGAGTACGCAATATGCTGTTCGAGGTGGAAATTATGATGAAAATTTAGTTTATGTAAACGAAATTGAAGTGTATCGCCCATTTTTAATTCGTTCGGGACAGCAAGAAGGTTTGAGTTTTACTAATACAGATTTAGTTCAGAACGTAGATTTTTCTGCCGGTGGTTTTCAGGCAAAATTTGGGGATAAATTATCTTCCGTTTTAGATATTACGTATCGAAAACCAACCGAATTTGGCGCAGCTTTAGAAGCCAGTTTCCTTGGGGGAAGTGTTGCTGTTGATGCTGTTTCTAAAAATAAAAAATGGTCTGCCGTAACTGGGGTTCGTTATCGAAACAATAGTTTATTGGTAAATAGCCAGGATACACAAACCAATTATACGCCAACTTTTGTTGATGTTCAGACGAATATCAATTATGATATTTCTGAAAAATGGCAAATGAGTTTTTTAGGAAATATTTCGCGAAATAAATATTTATACCAGCCTTTAACCCGCGAAACTAAATTTGGAACCATAGATCAGCCTATGGCTTTGGCGGTTTATTATGAAGGTCAGGAAAAAGATCAATACGATACTTATTTTGGCGCTTTAAAAACTACTTATAAAGTCTCGCCAGGTTTTACCTTAAAATTGATAGGTTCAATATTTCACACAACAGAACAGGAACATTTTGATATTTTGGCACAATATCGTTTAGGAAATGTAAATCCCGACGGAGAAACCGATACTGATAATGTTGATTTCACACGCGGAATTGGTTCTCAACTCAATCATGCGCGAAATGATCTGGACGCTTTAATTGCAAATGCAGAAATTAAAGGTTTTAAGGAATGGAGTAATAGTCAGTTAGAATTTGGTTTAAAATACACCAGAGAATCCATTCGTGATAGAATAGTAGAGTGGGAGATGATTGATTCTGCAGGATTTTCAATCAATCCGCCAATTATTCCAATAAATAATCAGCCATACGAACCTTACACTGGGCCTTTGCTGCCTTATCAGGATGTTCGTGCGACTAATTTTAATACGATAAACAGATATTCTGGTTACGCACAATATAACAATCAATCAGAGATTGGGTCAAGCCAAATTTGGTATAATGTTGGGGTACGTTTCCAGAGTTGGGATGTTTCCGGTGCTGCAATCGAAGGAAAAAATCAAATTGTTTTTAGTCCGCGAGCGCAATTTGCCTTAAAACCAGATTGGGATATGGATATGGTTTTCAGGCTTTCGGGAGGATTATATCATCAACCGCCATTTTATAGAGAACTTCGGGATTTAAATGGCGTTGTAAATCCAAATGTAAAAGCACAGGAATCTGTACACATTGTTTTGAGCAACGATTATAATTTTAAAATGTGGAGCCGCCCGTTTAAATGGGTTACTGAAATCTACTATAAATCGCTTTCAGATGTAAATGTGTATTCGATTGATAATGTTCGAATTCGCTATATCGCCAACAATAATGCAAAAGCGTATGCGCAAGGTTTAGATTTTAGATTAAACGGAGAATTTGTTCCCGGAACAGAATCGTGGATTAGTTTTGGATATTTAAAAACCGAAGAGAATTACGAAAACAAAGGGTATATCGCCCGACCAACAGATCAGCGTTTAAAATTCGCCATGTTGTTTCAGGATTACATGCCAAATATTCCGAGTGTAAAATTATATTTGAATTTGGTATATAATACAGGTTTACCAGGCGGTTCACCATCTTATTCCGATCCATATTTATATCAAAACAGATTAAATGATTACCGCAGAGCCGATGTTGGTTTTGCAAAGGTTTTTGTAGATAGCAATACACAAAGTTCTAAAACAGGCTGGATAAAAAACTTCAAGGAATTGTCTCTTGGTTTAGAAATCTTTAATCTTTTCAATAATCAAAATGCCATAACCAATACCTGGGTTCGCGATGTATATTCTAAAAATCAATATGCGATTCCAAATTATATGACTTCACGCGTTTTTAATGTGAAGCTGAATGCGAGGTTGTAACTAATATTATTGCATTTTTGTAGATTTATCTCACGTCTTTATTGTAAGATTTAACTTTTTTATGCGTTTTATTTAGAGGAAGGTGGTAATTAAATTTAAACGAGATGGATAATTCTAAATTTTATAAGTTTTTAAAAGAAGAAACTGGAAAGTTTTTTGATGAAGCATCGCCAAACTATTATATTGAAAAAGATTTAGAAATCTATGGAGATGAAGCGGAAGATTTTTTAATGAAGTTTTCAAGTGAGTTTAATGTAGATATAACTTCTTTAAATTTTGGAGAGCATTTTAATTCTGAAATAGATACAATTAGTTTGTGGATTTATAGTTTGTTTAATAAGGGAAAGAAAAAAGATTTGACAATAAACGATCTGAAAAAATCTTTAATCACTGGTAAGTTGGAATAAGATCTAATTTGATATACATACAATATACTACTTCACTAAACCTCAATAAAAATAAATAATACAATCAAAAATACTATATTTGATATTCCAATATAATTAGCATACATGAAAAACTATTTAAAATATATCGCCTTAGTAATCATCGGAACAGTAGTGAGTTGTAGAGATGAAGTGCAGAAGCAACCAAAAGTAATTTATGATGCTTCAAATAAAGCAAAAGTAGTAGCCAAGACAGATTCAACACAAATTGAAGTGGCTGATTTGCCTATTCAGATGGAAGGAACAAATTATTTAATCCATCCGGTTGGAGATTTACGCGTTTATGAAAGAGGTACAAAATCACGTTACGGATCATCTAGTGTAAACGATTTGAGTTTTACAATTTCTAATTTAGGAGAATATGAAATTACTGGATATTTACAAAATCTGAAATTTCAAAAAACAGATTCAGATTCCATAAGACCTTTGTCTGATAAACCAGTTTTGATCTTAACAGCGACGTATTTAAAACCTGTTGCTGATAAAACGAAGAATCAAATAATGGTTTACACTCTTGCTGATGCTGATACCAATAAAGATGGTAAAATTGATTCGGGAGATATTAAAACATTATACTTAAGCAATATTAGCGGAGAACATTTTACCAAAATTTCTGAAGATTTTCAGGAATTAGTAGACTGGAGTTTAATTGAATCTAAAAGCCGTTTGTATTTTAGAACAATCGAAGATACCAACCAAAACGGACAATTCGATAAAAACGATGTTTTGCATTATAACTACATTGATTTAGCTTCTAAAAAATGGGAGGTTAAAAACTACAAACCAATATAAGGTTCTGAGATACTAAGGTTCTTAAATACCTTACGCAAAAAAACCATTTAAAAATTAACTGAAATAATTTTTAAATGGTTTTTTGTTATCATCAAATAAAAAGAACTCTTTTGATTTTTCTATGTACGTAAAGCAAGAAAAAAACTCAGTCCCTTAGTATCTTAGAACCTTAGCAACTTAAAAAAAATCTATATCAAAATATCGCTTTCCAAATCTGATTTTTCTATTTCGAAATCAAACCCAAGTCTTTCTACCAATTCAATTACCAGTTTTTTATACCAATTTTCAGACTTTGGATGAATGTATATTTTTTCAATTAACTGATTGATATCGACATTGATTTTTAACCCGTCATTTAGTTTAATAGTACTTTTTGAAGTATCAGTTAAGATACGGACTTCGCGCTCATACTGAAAACTTTTTCGTTTAAATAAAAACGGAAAGAACAAATCATCAAACGGAATGTATTCTTTTCTGTAATCGATATAATTGACTTCACCAATATATTGATCAAAGTTATTTTCTGGTTTTACCGCTTTTTGCAATCTGCCAATTGTTGACTGAATGGCTAATCCTTCGCTGTTTTGAGTGAAAATCTGCCACATCGCAAACGATTCGTATTCGTTGATGTGCCAGCTGCTCACAGCTACTTTTTCGCGATGTGTTTTGTAGTAATTTAAAAAGTCAGGATTATCAATGGCTAGCTTTTTAATCTCTTCAAAAGTAGGTTCGCTGAAAGTTCCTTCATACTGATCTTCGAATTTGTCAGAGCGAGACATGAATAATTTTTTAGACAATAATAAATCTAAAAATTTAGACAAATCAAGGTATTTCCAAACAATAGTATCCGGATCTTCAGGCAACTTTATATTTGGATTATTCAGGTACATTTCTTTAATATTTAGAGGATTATACTCAAAAAAAATGCCACAGATTACACAGATTTTAAAAGATTTTATTTCATTATTTATAAAAAAGAATCCGTGTTAATCTGTGTAATCTGTGGCTAAGCTAAAATATATCTTTTAATTACGATTCAAAAGACTGCATTGTAACCAATTTGTTATAAGTTCCGTTATGTGCAATTAGTTGGTCATGAGTTCCTTGTTCTACTATTTTTCCTTTTTGCATTACAACGATCAAATCCGCTTTTTGAATTGTCGAAAGTCGGTGCGCAATAACAATCGAAGTTCTGTTTTGCATCATATTTTCAAGAGCAACCTGAACAAATTTTTCACTTTCAGTATCCAGTGCTGATGTAGCTTCATCCAAAATCATAATTGGAGGATTTTTCAATACCGCACGCGCAATCGATAAACGTTGTTTTTGTCCGCCGGAAAGTTTATTTCCGCTATCACCAATATTTGTATAGATTCCCAAAGGTAATTCTTGTACAAATTCAAAAGCATTAGCGATTTTCAACGCTTCAATAATTTCATCATCTGTAGCATCTAATTTTCCTAGGGAAATATTTGCTTTTATAGTATCATTAAACAAAATGCTGTCTTGTGTTACCAATCCCATTAAACTACGAAGTGATTGCAAATTCATGTCTTTAATGTTGATTCCATCAATAGAAATAACACCGTCATTAACATCGTAAAAACGCGTTAATAAATTAGCAATTGTACTTTTTCCACTTCCCGATTGTCCAACAAGGGCAACGGTTTGTCCTTTTTTAATTTCAAGAGAAAAATCTTTTAAAACCGTTTCTTCTTCGTATTTAAAATTAATGTTTTGAACCGTTATATTGTTATCAAAAGATGTTTTTTCGATTGCATCGGGTTTAGAAGTAATTGGGTTTTCCTGATCCAAAATTTCTAAAACACGATCTGCAGCTGCATTTCCTCTTTTTACTCCGTAAGAAGCTTTTGAGATTGCCTTTGCAGGAGTAAGGATGTTGTAAGCTAATCCCATGTAGGCTATAAACGAGGCACTTTGTAGTGTTTTGTCAATTAAAACCATTTGTCCGCCATACCATAGCAAGATGGCAATTACAGTAATTCCCATAAATTCGCTCGCGGGCGAAGCAAGGTTTTGGCGATTACCAATGTTGTTTGATAAATTAAAAAAACGTTCTGTTGAATTTTGAAAAACAGTATTGAAATAGTTTTCAGAGTTATATCCTTTTACGACTTTCAATCCTCCAATAGTTTCTTCTATTGTTGATAAAAAAGTACCTTGTTCCTGTTGTGCTTTGGTAGATTGTTTTTTTAACTGCTTTCCAATTAATGAAATAATATATCCGGATACGGGAATAAAAATAAATACAAACAAGGTAAGTTTAGCACTAATAATTAGCATTGCAATTATTGTAAAAATGATCGTCAAAGGTTCTTTTACAATAAGTTCTAATATTGCTAAAAACGAAGTCTGAACCTCGTTTACGTCAGCCGAAATCCTGGAAATAACGTCTCCTTTTCTTTTTTCAGAATAAAAAGCCAACGGCAATTCAAGTGTTTTTTTATACATTGCATTTCGCATATCTCTTAGAACACCATTTCGTAAAAAAGTGATAAAAAACATTGCCAGATAATCGGCCAGATTTTTTAGTAAGAATATAGAAATGATAATCGCAACCATAATAGATAAAACGTAACCCGGCTCATGCGTGCCTTTTGTTGTTGTAATATAATAGCTTAAATAATCTTCACCATATTTCTGAATTTCCAGAATTCCTTGATATTCAGGTTTTACCGTAATTTGTTTGTTTTTGTCAAAAAGTACCTGAAGCATCGGTATTAACGCAACAAAAGAAAGTGTGCTAAAAAGCGCATATAAAACATTAAAAAAGATGTTTAAGAAAGCGTATTTTTTATATGGATATATAAAAGGAACTATTTTTTTGAAATTACTCATTTATTTATAGATGTTATTTTCTGCTATTGCAATTGCTTTTTCCAGTTTTTCCAGCAATAATTTTTTTTCTGGTAGTTGGGTTAAATATGCTGATACTTTTATTTGTTCGTCATTATCCAGCATTAAATAATTTATTTGTTCTGGAGATTTTTCACTGCACAAAATTAATCCAATTGGTTTGTTTTCGCCTTCTTTTTGTTCATTTTTCTCAAGCCAACGCAAATATAATTCCATTTGGCCTTTATAACCGGCTTTAAACTTCCCTAATTTCAAATCAATAGCAACTAACCGGCGCAAACCGCGATGGTAAAAAAGTAAGTCAATGTAAAAATCTTCGTCGTCGATTGTGATTCTTTTTTGGCGGGCAAGAAAAGCAAATTCGCTTCCCATTTCGGTAATGAAATTTTGCAATTGTGCCAAAATAGAACTTTCAAGATCTTTTTCAGAATAACTATCGTGAAGTCCTAAAAAGTCCAAAAAATAAGGATCTCTAAAGGTTAGATCCGGACTAATTTGTTTTTCTGATTTTAAAAGTGCTAAGTCGTTGATGATGGTTTCCTCAGGCTTTTTACTAATAGCAGTTCTTTCAAAAAGCATACTGTCAATTCGTTCCTGTAAAGTTCTTACGCTCCATCTTTCATGAACGCTCATCTGAATGTAAAACTCTCTTTTAATATTGTTTTCAATATAAATTAAAGTTCTGATATGGGACCAACTCAATTTTGCACACACTGTGTGCAAAATTGTAAAGTCCTCAATTGTAGAGTTTAACTTGACAAAGCTTTGTAAGTTTCGTTTGTTAAAGCCTATTCCGTATTTGTCAGTTAAAGCAATGCTTAATGCTGGAATTATCTTTTTGCCATAATCTGCGCGATGATTTTTTAGAATTTCTTCGTTGATCGTTTTTCCAATATTCCAATATAATAAAGTTAATTCCTGATTAACCGTTTTGGCAACAAAATGACGAGTCTGATCTATTAATCCGATAATTGAATTTAATAGTTCCGGCTGATTATTTATATCAGGTTTGTCACTCATTATTATTTACTTCAATTGCATTCCTGCAATGATATTTTGTATTTTCTGGTCTAAGAAACTTTCTGCGGCGTCAAAATCCTGAACTGATTCTAATTCAGCATTAACGCTGATATAGAATTTAATTTTTGGTTCAGTACCACTTGGTCTTGCGCAAATTTTAGAACCGTCTTCAGTATAATAAATCAATACGTTTGATTTCGGAATATCCATTGCAGATTCTTCACCAGTCAATAAATTTAAGGCAATAGATGATTGATAATCTTCAACCATAATTACGCGTTGTCCGTTGATTTCTTTTAATGGATTTTCACGTAAATCAATCATCATCTGATTAATTTCCTGTAAGCCTTCCATTCCTTTTTTGGTCAATGAAACCAAATATTCTTTATAGAAACCATTTTCAACATAAAGTTGTAAAAGTTCTTTGTAAACAGTGCTTCCGGCAGCTTTGGCCTGAGCAGCCACCTCGCAGATCAATAAAGTAGCAGCAACTGCATCTTTATCGCGAACGGCATCACCAACCATAAAACCAAAACTTTCTTCTCCGCCGCCAATAAACTCAAGCTCCGGAAAATCTTTAATCATTTTGGCAATCCATTTAAAACCTGTCAAACCAACTTTGCATTCTACACCATAACTTGTTGCCAGTTCCATCATCATTGGAGTGGAAACAATGGTAGAGCCCACGAATTGCTTTCCGTTAATTTTGCCTGCTTTTTTCCATTGTTTCAATAAAAAAGAAGTCATCAAAATCATGGTTTGATTTCCGTTAAGCAAAATCATTTTACCATCATTGTTTCTAACAGCAACACCCAAACGGTCGCAATCAGGATCTGTACCAACAACAATATCTGAATTTGTTTTATCTGCCAAAGCCAAAGCCATTGTTAAAGCTTCCGGTTCTTCGGGATTTGGAGATTTAACTGTTGGAAAATCTCCATCAGGAATCGCTTGTTCAGGGACAATATGTACGTTTTTGTAACCTGCCTGTGATAAAGTATCCGGAATAGATTTTATAGAAGTTCCGTGCAATGAAGTAAAAACAATATGCAAATTATCTTTGGCTTCAGCCGGAGTATCAAAACTTGCGTTTTCTATAGATGATTTAATAAAAGCCTTATCGATTTCAGTATCGATATATTGAATCAGGCTTTCGTTTGCGTTAAATTTGATTTTGTCGTAATCTAAATTTTCGATTACATTGATGATTGCTGCATCTTCCGGCGGAACAATTTGTCCTCCATCTTGCCAATATACTTTGTAACCGTTGTATTCCGGTGGATTATGTGAGGCCGTAAGTACGATTCCGCATTGACAGCCTAAATACTTAAGCGCGAAAGATAATTCCGGAGTTGGGCGTAAATCTGAAAACAAATAAACCTGAATTCCGTTTGCAGAAAAAACATCAGCCACAACCTTTGCCAAAGTGTTACTGTTATGACGACAATCGTAAGCAATAACTACTTTTAATGGTTGATTAGGAAAAACTTCATGTAGATAATCTGAAAGACCCTGTGTGTTTTTTCCAAGCGTATATTTGTTAATTCTATTGTTTCCAATACCCATAACACCACGCATTCCACCTGTACCAAATTCCAGGTTTTTATAAAAACTTTCTTCAAGTTCTTTTGGCGACGTTGTCATTAATTCCTTAACGGCCGCTTGTGTTTCATTGTCAAATGTAGGCGTCAGCCATTCGTTTACAGCATTTAAAATATTAGGTGCTATATTCATGTAAATGTGTTTTTAATGTTCTAATTAAAGATAATATTTTTTAAGGAATAATCCTGCTTTATAGTAATTATCAAAAAAATATTTTTATGTTCCTGTAAGAACGCAAAAGATGCTCCTGAATTATTCAGGAACATCATATTTTATTGTCTTTACTTTAAAAATTAACTTCTCGTGCTACTTTATAACGTGCTTCATTGCTTTTAGTACGCAATATAATTTCACCTAAAAATCCGGCTAAAAATAATTGTGTTCCTATGATCATTGATGTTATGGATAGATAAAAATGTGGTCTTTCGGTAATTAATCGGCTTGTTTTGTGAATAAATAATTTATCGATCCCTAAGTACAGGGCTAATAAAAAACCAATCAGAAACATTATGGATCCCAATAAACCAAATAAGTGCATTGGTCTTTTTCCAAACCTTGATAAAAACCAAATCGTAATCAAATCCAGAAAACCGTTGATAAAACGATCCATGCCAAATTTGGTTTCCCCATATTTTCTGGCCTGGTGAATCACAACTTTTTCTCCAATTTTATTAAAACCGGCATTTTTTGCCAAAACCGGAATATAACGGTGCATTTCGCCCGAAACTTCGATATTTTTTACAACTGTATTTTTGTATGCTTTTAATCCGCAATTAAAATCATTTAACTCAACTCCGGAAGTTTTTCTGGCCGCCCAATTAAATAATTTTGAAGGTAAATTTTTCGCCACAACAGAATCGTAACGTTTCTTTTTCCAACCTGATACCAAATCAAATTTTTCTTTGGTAATCATTTCAAATAATCCGGGAATCTCATCCGGACTATCTTGTAAATCGGCATCCATCGTAATAATAACATCGCCTTTTGCTTTTGAAAAACCAGCGTGCAGAGCTTGTGATTTTCCAAAATTCTTCATGAAACGAATCCCTTTTACATTGGGGTTTTCGTTAGAGAAACCTTCAATAATTTCCCAGGAATCATCTGTACTGCCATCATCTACAAAAATGATTTCATAAGAGTAATTGTTAGATTGCATCACTTTAATGATCCACGAATATAGTTCTTGTAGTGATTCCTCCTCGTTTAGAAGCGGTATAAGTATAGATAAATTCATTTATTTTTTATTCTTGTGTAGATTTGCTTTTAAAAAATGCTGCGAAAACTAATCCGAAAATAGCACAGATTACAATAGCGAAAACAGATCCTTTTACTAATTCTAAGGTAGAATAAGGATTTGTTATTTTCATTTTTGCAACAGTTTCATTAATTGTAGAAGCCGGAGTGCCAAATTTTTGTAGCATACCAACCGTATATTTAATCATAATTTCGCTTAAAGTGTCTTTTGCTCCCGGATCAATAACATTAAATAGGACAATGTTGAATAAAGTAGAGATTAGAATACCAATTACCGCTGCAATAAAGTAAGTGGTAAAGGCATCTTTGAAAGGAAAAATCCCATTTAATTCTTTCTTGGTTTTAGAAAGCAAAATGATTGATATCGTTACGTTTATTACTAAACCAAGCAAGCCAAACCACCAGGAAACGAATAGATTCAAATCGACTGCATAAATGGTAGCAGTAATTAGAGCAGATGCAATTCCGATCATTACACCATATGTAATTCCATTCTTCTTTATAACTTCATTAATCATATTTATATATGTTTTAAAATTAATCCACAAATATAGTAATTCCGAATATAATCGCGGGGAAAAAAGCTTTTTGAATTTAAGTAAAAAAAAGTGGCGTAAAGATTTGTATATTAAAAAAGAATTGTAAATTTGCAAACTCAAAATAATTAAAAGTTTTTAAACAAAAAAGAGTATTGTTTGTTTACACCTTTTTCTAACCATGAAAAAGCTTCAAAATAAAAATGCTTTAAACAATAAATAAAAGAAAAGATGAAAAAAGGAATTCACCCAGAAAATTACAGATTAGTTGCATTTAAAGACATGTCAAACGACGAAGTTTTTATCACTAAATCTACTGCAGATACAAAAGAAACAATTGAAGTTGACGGAGTTGAGTATCCAGTTGTAAAAATGGAGATTTCTAGAACATCTCACCCTTTTTATACTGGTAAATCTAAACTTATCGATACTGCAGGACGTATTGATAAATTCAAAACTAAATACGCAAAACACGTTAAAAACTAATAACTGTTTTTATTTATACAAAAGCCTTCCAATTTGGAAGGCTTTTTTTATGCGTCTATTTTTTTTCCAACGATGTACGATTTAAAAAAAAAAAGGATAAGAATCTGATTGTCAATATAGCCCGTGGTTTCAACCACGGGGGCACGTAGGTATCATGGATATATTGCGTCCCAGCGGTTGAAACCGCTGGCTATATTTTTTTGAAGATTATAAAATCAAATCCTGTAAGCATTATCAAATAGCCGTAATCTGAATGAATATAGAATTTGGAGCGAAATAAAAAATTCCTGAATTCGTAGCTATTACCTTAAAACGGATTTAATCAAACTCATAAATATTTGTAACTTTGACTCAGGTAACCAAATCAATTTTAACAATATTAAATCAAATTTATGAACTACATTCTTTTTGACGGTCCCGTCCGGAATGCTTTATTACCGTTTACATTTACAAGACCTGTTGCTGATATTTTAATCGGAATTATGACAATTCGTCAAAAATGGGAAATGCGTTTGGGGTCTACAATCACAACAATTACCGAAGAGTATTTGTCTGCAAAATTTCCGATGGTGGAAATGGAAGAAAATGTAATGATAAATGCGGCGTATTTACCAAATGATACGCTTGCAGAAATGGTTTCTGATTTAAAAGAAAATCAAGCGATTTTTAAAGGAGATGATGTAATTGCTTTTTTTACAAATGAAAACCAGGAAGAAGTTGATTTTGATTCGTATGAAATAATTCAATACAACGAGGATTGTATAACAGTAGAAAATACGTGGGATATTTTTTCTAAAAATGATGCTGCAATTCGTGCCGATTTTGACTACTTGACAGAAGATCGAAAATCACAACCAATCCCGAAAAGTGTAAATGTAATTTCGTCTGAAAATATTTTTATTGAAGAAGGGGCAAAGCTTGAGTTTGTAACGCTGAATGCTTCGGCCGGACCTATATATATAGGTAAGAACGCCGAAATTATGGAAGGAACCGTAATTCGTGGCCCTTTTGCTTTATGCGAAAATGCGCAAGTGAAGCTAAATGCAAAAGTTTACGGCGCCACAACTGTTGGTCCGGGATCAAGAATTGGTGGTGAAGTTAAAAATTCTGTTCTTTTTGCCAATTCAAATAAAGGTCATGATGGATTTCTAGGTGATTCTGTTTTGGGCGAATGGTGTAATATTGGAGCGGATAGCAATAATTCAAACCTGAAAAATAATTACGAAGAGGTAAAATTATGGAGCTATGAAACAGAAGGTTTTGCTAAAACCGGGCTTCAGTTTTGTGGTTTGATGATGGGCGATCACAGTAAATGCGGCATCAATACGATGTTCAATACAGGAACGGTAGTAGGAGTTAGTGCGAATATTTTCGGAAGTGGTTTTCCTCGCAATTTTGTTCCGAGTTTTTCCTGGGGCGGAGCTGCAGGTTTTACCACGTATGTGACTAAAAAAGCTTTTGAAACGGCAAAATTAGTAATGAGCCGAAGAAACATAGAATTTGATGAAATTGAATCTTCAATTCTAGAGCACATTTTTGAGGAAACTAAAAAATGGAGAAAGGATTAATTATCTAATTAGTCAATGTGCCAATTAGATAATTGAAAATATTTGCTCCGCAAAGTTTATATGCTTTGCGGAGTTTTTTATGTTTAAAAAGCTTTTTGTCTTTAATGAGAATTATCTAATTAACAAATTGGCACATTATCTAATTAAATCTATCTTTGCACCACGAAAAAAATGGGTTGTCAGATAAACGATTAACCGATTAAACAAATTCACAGAAAGTAATGATTACAGTTAACGATATTTCGGTTCAGTTTGGTGGAACTACATTATTTAGCGATGTTTCTTTTGCTATAAATGAAAATGATAAAATTGCCCTTATGGGTAAAAATGGTGCGGGAAAATCGACACTTTTAAAAATAATTGCAGGTCAGAGCAAACCCTCAACCGGAAGTATTTCGACGCCAAAAGATGCTGTTGTGGCTTATTTGCCTCAGCATTTATTGACCAAAGATGGTTCGACTGTAATGGAAGAAGCATCTAAAGCTTTTGGTGAAATTTTTAAAATGAAAGCCGAAATTGATGAAATCAACGAGCAATTAACTGTTCGTACTGATTATGAAAGTGATGCTTATATGAAATTGATCGAAAGAGTTTCGGACTTAAGCGAGAAATTTTACGCGATTGAAGAAGTGAATTATGAAGCTGAAGTTGAGAAAATTTTAATTGGTTTAGGTTTTGAACGTGAAGATTTTACTCGTCAGACTTCTGAATTTTCAGGTGGATGGAGAATGCGTATAGAATTAGCTAAAATTTTATTGCAAAAACCGGATTTAATTTTACTGGATGAGCCAACAAACCACATGGATATCGAAAGTATTCAGTGGCTTGAAGAGTTTTTGATCAATTCGGCGAAAGCAGTTGTAGTAATTTCGCACGATAGAGCGTTTGTAGATAATATCACGAATCGTACTATTGAAGTAACAATGGGAAGAATCTACGATTACAAAGCAAAATATTCTCATTATTTAGAATTGAGAAAAGATCGTCGTATTCATCAGCAAAAAGCTTATGATGAGCAGCAAAAAATGATTGCTGATAACAGAGCTTTTATTGATCGTTTTAAAGGAACTTTCTCTAAAACAGATGCCGTTCAGTCTCGTGTTAAAATGCTTGAAAAACTAGTTATTGTTCAGGTTGATGAAGTAGATAATTCAGCATTAAAATTAAAATTTCCTCCGGCAGCACGTTCAGGACAATATCCTGTAGTAGTAAAAGAATTGTCTAAAAAATACGGAGATCATGTAGTTTTTAAAGATGCCAATATTGTGATCGAAAGAGGAGAAAAAGTAGCTTTTGTAGGTAAAAATGGTGAAGGAAAATCGACCATGATTAAAGCTATTATGAAGGAAATAGGTATCGATGAAGGAAGTGTTGAAATTGGACACAATTCTCAAATTGGATATTTTGCTCAAAATCAGGCTTCTTTATTAGATGAAAATGCTACTATTTTTGAAACAATCGATGCAATTGCTGTTGGAGATATCAGAACACAAATTAAAAATATTCTTGGGGCATTTATGTTTCAGGGGGATGATATTACTAAGAAAGTAAAAGTGCTTTCAGGAGGAGAAAAAACACGTTTGGCAATGATAAAATTATTGTTGGAGCCGGTAAACTTATTGATTCTGGATGAGCCTTCGAATCACTTGGATATGAAAACAAAAGATATTATTAAAGATGCATTGCGTGATTTCGACGGAACTTTAATTTTGGTTTCCCACGATCGTGATTTCCTTGACGGATTAGCAACGAAGGTATTTGAGTTTGGAAATAAACGAGTTAAAGAACATTTTGAAGATGTGGCAGGATTCCTGGCTCATAAAAAAATGGATTCTATGAGAGAGATTGAAAAATAAAATTTTCAGTTTTATTATAAACAAAAAGCACAAGTTAATTCTTGTGCTTTTTGTTTTTTATGAAGAAATAAAAAATTAAATCCTAATTCCTGGAGGAAGTAATTCTTTATATTTTGGATTTTTTTTGATGAACTGTACAATTTTTGGGTGAATAGGCATTAATTTAAATTTCTTTTCTACCACAATTTCCATGATACTTTTAAGGATTGTGTCAATTAAAGCTTGGTTTTCAAACCCTTCGGGAGTATTGATTTTAGTTAAAAAAATTTTCTTTTCCTGAAACGAATATTCAACAGAAAGCAATCCTTCGGGGGTTATGGCTTCAAATTGTCTTGCAAAAGTGTTGTCTTTGATTTCCATAATGTCAATAGTTTCCATAATTAGTTGTTCTTGTAGGGTTAAAAAAATAATAGAAATGGTGGGTGCAAATAACTTATATAAAACTCCTTAAAAAGATATTTAACATGTGTTATTTAGATTACAAAGGTAATCATTTGATTCTCAATATTAAATTATTTTTTTGGAGATGCAGTTTTCTCAGGCTTTACTTACTTTTTGTAATTTAAATAAGTTTAATTTGTAATTATGGCGTAAGATTTGTTGTGCATATTGCTAAAAAAAGTAATTTTAGAATCAATTTAAAGCTACAATTTCTGAACTAATGAGTAAAATTCCTGTCTATTTTATGCCTGGTTTGGCTGCAAGTTCGACTATTTTTGAAAGAATCAATTTAGATGAATCTGTTTTCGAAATGTGTTTACTGGAATGGGAGATTCCGCAACCAAAGGAATCCTTGTCTGATTATGCACTTCGAATTACAAAAAACATCAAACATGAAAATCCGGTTTTAATTGGAGTATCTTTTGGAGGGATTCTGGTTCAGGAAATGGCTAAACATATTGATGCCCGAAAAGTTATAATTATTTCGAGCGTTAGAAGCAATTTAGAATTTCCAAGAAGGATGAAAATTGGCAAAACTACAAAAGCCTATAAATTGATTCCGATGAAATTAATTCTGAATATCGAGAATCTTGCAAAATATTCCTTTGGAGAAAAAGTCAACAAACGAATAAAGTTATACGAAAAATTTCTTGCCATGCGCGATATCCGCTATTTACAATGGGCAGTCGAAAATGTGATTTTATGGGATAGGAATCAAATCGATGAAAATATAATTCATATTCATGGTGATCAGGACGAAGTTTTTCCTATAAAATATATCAAAAGCTGCATTATCGTAAAAGGCGGAACTCATATCATGATTCTTAATAAATACAAATGGCTGAATGAAAATCTGCCATCTATTATATTGGAAGATTAATTCCAAAATTCAATTGTTTGTCGGTTCGATATCTTTGTCAAAGTTTAAAACTTTGACAAAGATTTACGCGCAAAGTTATTACTCGCATTCTTGTCGTTCCGAGGAACGAGGGATCTCCGCAAGAAACTCCGCAATCAAAATCGCCAATCTTTGTAGAGTTACGAGTGCGATTTCTCCCTTCGGTCGAAATGACAAACTAAACGGTATTCTTTCCAATAGAAGAAAAATCTAAAATCTAAACTCAGAAATCTAAAATGAAAAAAATCCCGAACGCCAGTAAATTGGAATTTGGGATTTTTAATATTGTAGTTTAAAGAAATTTAAATTTTCTTCATTTGTTCTTTCATCATTGTGATTTGCTCTTTCAACATACCTTGTTTGTCCAGTTTCTTGGCTTCGTTCAATAAATTAGTTGCTTCAAGCTTTCTTCTGCGTGACATGGCCACTCCCGCAAGGTTTAATTTTGCTACGGCCAAATCCATATCCATTGACAGTCCAAGTTCGATAGCTTTTTTGAAATGTTTCTCAGCCTGATTGATATTAGTTTGAGATAACATGATTCCATGAAGGTAATTAAAATATCCTTGTTGTTTTCTAACCAATGCTGCTTCGGGATTTTTAATGTATGCCAGCCATTTTTTAGCCCCTTCAAAGTCTTGTTTTCTTAATTTAAGGAAGGCTAAAAGGATGAATTCGTTTTTAAAGTAAAGAAAAATTGGAATTGCAGTAAGTAAAATAAGGAAAATTCCATTTCCGATATTACTTTCTGTAAATTGCCAAATGCCAGCAACTACAAGAAGTCCGGCCAAAATAAGTTTAATATTTTTGTGAAACATAATAGATGTATATTTGTGATTGCAAATATAGTAAAATGAATTAAAAATATTTTTATTAAAGTACTTGCGGGAAAAAAAAGTCTTTGTATATTTGCACTCGGTTTTCGAATAACGATATTCAAAAACAGAAAAGAGATATTAGACACCATTTTAAAGATACAAAGCAATGAGCAAAAGAACATTTCAACCATCGAAAAGAAAAAGAAGAAATAAGCACGGATTTATGGACAGAATGGCTTCTGCGAATGGAAGAAAAGTTCTAGCGCGTAGAAGAGCAAAAGGAAGACATAAATTAACTGTTTCTAGCGAACCTAGACACAAAAAATAATGTTTCTATAAACATAAATAAGGCGTTACTTTTTTAGTATCGCCTTTTTTTATACCTTGTCAGTAAAAAAACTTGCAACATTCTAGTTTTTAATGTACTACAGATCATTTTTGAAATACCATATATAACTACACAATACAAATAAAATGCCTAAAGACACATCAATAAAATCAGTTTTAATAATAGGGTCAGGACCTATTGTTATTGGTCAAGCTTGCGAATTTGATTATGCCGGATCTCAATCTGCACGTTCTATTCGCGAAGAAGGAATTGAAGTTATCTTGATAAACTCAAATCCAGCGACAATTATGACCGACCCAACTATGGCCGATCATGTTTATCTAAAACCATTAACGACAAAATCGATTATTGAAATTCTGAAGGAACATCCACAAATTGATGCTGTTTTGCCTACAATGGGAGGACAAACAGCTTTAAATTTATGTTTGGAAGCTGAAGAAAAAGGAATTTGGCAGGACTTTGGAGTAAAATTAATTGGAGTTGACGTAAACGCAATTAATATTACCGAAGACAGAGAGCAGTTTAAACAGCTTTTAGAAAGAATTAATGTACCAACTGCACCTGCAAAAACAGCTACTTCATACTTAGAAGGAAAAGAAATTGCTCAGGAATTTGGTTTTCCGCTTGTAATTCGTCCTTCGTTTACGCTTGGAGGAACTGGAGCTGCAATTGTTTACAAAAAAGAAGATTTTGATGAGCTTTTAACACGTGGACTTGAAGCTTCACCAATTCACGAAGTTTTGATTGACAAAGCTTTGATGGGATGGAAAGAATATGAGTTAGAACTTTTAAGAGATAAAAATGATAATGTTGTAATCATTTGTTCGATCGAAAATATGGACCCGATGGGAATTCATACCGGAGATTCGATTACAGTTGCACCTGCAATGACATTATCTGATACAACATTCCAAAAATTACGTGACTATGCAATCTTAATGATGCGTAGTATTGGAAACTTTGCGGGAGGTTGTAACGTACAATTCGCAGTTTCGCCAGATGAAAAAGAAGATATCGTAGCGATCGAGATTAACCCTCGTGTGTCTCGTTCATCTGCTTTAGCATCAAAAGCAACAGGTTACCCAATTGCTAAAATTGCGTCTAAACTGGCTTTAGGATACAATCTTGATGAATTACAAAACCAAATTACAAAATCGACTTCGGCTCTTTTTGAACCAACTTTGGATTATGTAATCGTGAAAATACCACGTTGGAACTTCGATAAATTCGAAGGTGCTGACAGAACTTTAGGACTTCAGATGAAATCTGTAGGTGAAGTAATGGGAATTGGACGTTCGTTCCAGGAAGCGTTACACAAAGCTACTCAATCTTTAGAAATTAAAAGAAACGGTCTGGGAGCTGACGGAAAAGGATATAAAAACTACGAACAAATTATCGAGAAACTAACTTTTGCAAGTTGGGATCGTGTTTTTGTAATTTATGACGCAATTGCAATGGGAATTCCGTTGAGTCGTATTCATGAAATCACAAAAATCGATATGTGGTTCTTAAAACAATACGAAGAGCTTTATACTTTAGAGAAAGAAATTTCGAACTATAAAATTTCTAATCTTCCAAAAGAATTATTGCTTGAAGCCAAACAAAAAGGTTTTGCCGACAGACAAATTGCACACATGATGAATTGTCTTGAAAGTGAAGTTCACACTTTAAGAATGGATCAAAACATTAACCGTGTGTTTAAACTGGTTGATACTTGTGCGGCAGAGTTTAAAGCGTTGACACCTTATTACTACTCAACTTTTGAAGCTGAAATCGAAAAAGCAAACGGCGAGCGTTATGTAGATAACGAAAGCATTGTAACAGATAAAAAGAAAATCATCGTTCTTGGTTCAGGACCAAACAGAATTGGACAAGGAATTGAGTTTGATTATTCTTGTGTTCACGGAGTTTTGGCTGCAAAAGAATGTGGTTACGAAACCATCATGATCAACTGTAACCCGGAAACAGTTTCGACTGATTTTGATACAGCAGATAAATTGTACTTTGAGCCGGTTTTCTGGGAACATATTTACGACATCATTCAGCATGAGAAACCAGAAGGTGTAATTGTTCAGTTAGGTGGACAAACAGCTTTGAAACTGGCTGAAAAATTATCTAAATACGGAGTGAAAATCATCGGAACTAGTTTTGATGCACTTGATTTAGCAGAAGACAGAGGACGTTTCTCAGATTTATTAAGAGAATTGCATATTCCTTTCCCACAATTTGGAATCGCTGAAACGGCTGACGAGGCTTCTGCACTTGCAGATACTTTAGACTTCCCATTATTGATTCGTCCTTCTTATGTATTAGGAGGTCAGGGAATGAAAATTGTAATCAACAAAAAAGAATTAGAAGAACACGTTATCAATTTATTGAAAACAATTCCAGGAAATAAATTGCTTTTAGATCACTATTTAGCCGGAGCAATCGAAGCTGAAGCTGATGCCATTTGTGATGCTGATGGAAATGTTTACATCATCGGGATTATGGAGCATATCGAACCTTGCGGAGTTCACTCTGGAGATAGTAATGCTACTTTACCTCCTTTTAACTTAGGAGAATTTGTAATGCAGCAAATAAAAGATCATACGGTAAAAATTGCAAGAGCGCTGAAAACAGTTGGTTTAATCAACATTCAGTTTGCGATAAAAGACGATACGGTTTATATTATCGAAGCAAATCCAAGAGCATCGAGAACGGTACCGTTTATTGCAAAAGCTTACGGAGAGCCTTATGTAAACTACGCTACAAAAGTAATGTTAGGACACAATAAAGTAACTGACTTTAAGTTTAATCCGCAATTGAAAGGTTATGCGATTAAACAGCCGGTTTTCTCTTTCAGTAAATTCCACAATGTGAACAAGGCATTAGGACCAGAAATGAAATCTACAGGAGAAAGTATCTTGTTTATTGATGACTTAAAAGACGATCAATTCTACGAATTGTACTCTAGAAGAAAAATGTATTTGAGTAAATAATCTCAAATACTTAATATAAAAAAAGCTCCATAAATTTATGGAGCTTTTTGGTTGTAAGATCTATTGTTTCTTATTTTGCAACATCATATTTATAATTAAATGTTCCTTCAGTTACTTTTGTTGTAACAGGATTAGAAGTACTTATTGGTTTTGAATAATCTTCTACACAATTAAATGAAAATGTCCCTGCTACTGTTTTGGTATTTAAATCAATTGACGTTACTGATAAAGTGCCTTCAATTGGATATTGAATATTTGCTTTACTATTAAAAGACATCTCAATTTCTGTTTTTGATGCATCATTGGTTGCTAATGTAATAGGATAAGTGCCAACTTTAAGGTCACTTCTTTTAATTAAAAGTCTAATTTCATCCATTCCGAAAGTACCTCCATTACGGCCTTGAAGCTGAATATATTCTGTTTCGGGATAATAAGTAAACAATGGTTTTGTAGCAGCATTTGAATTGAATGGATTATTCATTTCCCACAATTTTCCATCGACTTTTGCAGTCATTGCAAATTTTGAAGTTGGTACAGTTGGGTTGTCGGGAGTTTCATCGCTGTTATTATCGCTTGAACAGCTGTTTAAAGCAAGAATAAAAAATAGTAGTACAGTTTTTAAAGTAATTTTCATCATTTATTTTTAGTTGTTAATTAAGGGATAAATGTAGATGAATTTTTGTTGATACTAAATTTTCTAACACAATATTTAGTAATAAAAAAGCTCCATAATTTTATGGAGCTTTTTCGTTTTAACTTGGAAGTTGGTTTTTATCTGAATTATAATTTCAAAAGATTATTCATTAGAAAATGACATATTATCTCTTGTGTTTTTTTGTACTGAAATAGCGCCAAACAACGCTAATAAAAATGCAAATGCATAGAAACCTTTTTCACTTGGTAGAATTGTTGCATTCCAAAGTCCGATTACCAACAATACAATTGATAAAAGAGTTCCGAACCAGCAAATTCCATAATACATATCTGTCACCGGAAGTTTTTCAAGTCTGTCTCTTACACTTTTTTGTAATGAAACTACAGCAAACAGACCAAACATTAGAACTGTAAAATAATATCCTTTTTCGTTTAAAAGCATTTCTGCTCTGGCTAGACCCACAATGTATCCAATCATTCCCGCTCCAAGTGCAACCCAAGATGCTGCAATAAAGGCATTCGATGTTTTTTGTACCATATTTAATATTTTTGGTTAAGTAACAAATATAGTTAAATTCACTTCAGTTTAGAATAAAACAGCATTGAATATTATTAAGTTTAATCTTTCAAATATTATAAGAAAAAAGCTCCAATTATGGAGCTTTTTTTGTTTTTAAAGTAAGTAAAGGATGTATTATTTAACCAATTGCTGCAAAGGCTTTAATTGTTCCATATCTATATTTGATTGCTTCAAAACAGACATTAACGTCATAATATTGTTTGGATTCATGTTTTTTCCTAACACGCGGACTACTGCAAAACCATTTTCTTTTCTATTGGCAAAAACCACAAATTCTTCTATGTTTTCATCAGTACCAACGTAGCTTATTGAAGCCCCGTCTTTACCTGATCCAAAAGACATTAATTTTTGATATTTTGGATTTGCCAAAATAGCTTTAACTTTTGTTCTTTCGGTTTCAAATTGCGCCTGATTTTTATCATTTGCCTTGAATGCCAGAATATTCATCTTGTCAAAAGATTTTAAGGCTTCTGTTTGTTCGGCTGATAATTTTGCTTTTTCTAAGTTTAAAATACTGGGCGAAACATCAAGGGCAATGAAATTTTTGTTCTCTGTGTTTTCTACAAAATACTTTTGCAATGAAGGTTCAGAATTGCAACTTATTAAAGTTACTAATGCTAAAATGGCTGAGGTGAAAACGCTTAGTTTCATGATTATTTTTTGTTTTTAGACGCTTTTTTCAAGTCAGAACCTCCGGGAAGCTGCATTTTATCTGTAAGTACAGAGATTTCGTTTATGTCAAAATTACCGGTTAAAGATAATAAGACAGTTTCTTCGTTTTTGGCACCGTCAATAAACATTAGTAATTCTTTAACCTGAGTGTCGCTGGCACCCGATTTTACTAATATTTTTACATTTCTTCCGCTGTCATTTACTCGCATTAATTCTTCTAAACCTGCAGTTTTTATATATTTATCTGCAGAAGCTTTCATGTCGGCTTCAATTTTAGGGTTTTTGGTTGTAAATACTTTTAAATAGTCTAGTTTTTTGATCAGGCTAATATATTGTTGCATTTCTTTGTCTGAAGCATCAACTTTTACCTTACTCATTAAATCAAACATTTTTTTGTTTACAATTACAGAGGTTACATCGTCCTGTCCATCATATTTATCAAAAGCACTTTGTGCATAAAAAGTAGTGGTAACGAATGCGAAAACTAGTGTTATAATTAAATTTCTCATTTTGATTGATTTTTTTATTGTTTAAAAATTTTGTTTTTTGATTGTTCGTATTCTTTAATGTATTGTACACTTTCAATACCTACATTAACATTGTTTGATAATAAGGCCAAAGCTTTTTGCGTTGCTTTCAGCGCTTCTTCCGGATCATCATAGGTTCCTAATTCTGATTGCGCTACAACCGGGGCTGTATTTTTTTCGCTTACATAAAAATAAGTTCCAATTGATAGTAAAACAACAACAGAAGCTGCAATTGATAACCACGTCACATTTCGTTTTTTAGTTTTTAGTGGAATATTCTGCGTTGATTTTTGTTGTTTTACCTGAGAGAAATAACCAAAAATTGGTTTGTATTGCTCCAAATGCTGCGCAACATTCGGTGAAGAAAAATATTCTTTTAATTCTTTTTCTTCGGCAATAGTAGTTTCTCCCTGAAAGTATTTTTCTAATATATCTTCTATTTTATTTAATTCCATAACGGTGTGTATTAAGCATTGATTCTCTAATTTTTTTTCTCGCTCTCGAAAGTGCTACTCGTATAGCCGTTTCATTCATGTCGACAATTTTCGCAATTTCATCAAATTCATATTGTTCAACATCGCGTAACTGAATTAATATTTGCTGCTGTTCCGGCAACTGACTCATTATTTTTTCTACCCATTCTAAACTGTCAATGTCTTCTAATTGTTTGTCTAATTGAGGTTCTCTGTCGGTAAAATTATTATGTACAATTTTAAGGTTTCCGGCTCTTTTAGATTTTAATTGATCCAGGCAATAATTTTTTGTCATTGTCATTGCTACGGCTTCAACATTATTATAGGCATCGAGATTATCTTTTTTGTTCCATAATTTAACCATTACTTCCTGAGTTGCATCTTCAGCTTCCTCGGTGCTGGTAAGTAATCTTTTTGCCAGACGAAAAACTTTGTCTTTAAAAGGATTAATTAATTCTATAAACACAATTTGGTTCATCTGTGGTTGCTTTTTTTGGTTTTTGGTTAGAGAGGACTAAATATTTAATCTTTTACAGTAAATTTTAGCCAATCATTATTTTTATAAACAAACCTTTATAGAGCGTTTATATAGTCAAGACGAGATACAATTATTTTTGTTACAACAGTATTGAAATTTTTTTATTAGAAAAAAAACAACAAATTTATAAATGTTAAAACTAAAGATAGTATTTTTACGTTAATAGAATATCGAAACATATTTTTATGAAAACAATATTAAGAAGTGTCCTGCTAATTTTTTTATTAGCTTTTTCTTTGCAATCCTGTGAAGATGAGGACGATGTTGCCGCACCCGCTGATTTGCAGGTAAACGATTTTGTCTGGAGAGGATTAAATCAAGTTTATCTGTGGCAGGCTGATGTACCTAATTTAGCTGATGATCGTTTTGCAAATAAAGATGCCTTTAATTCATTTTTAGCGGGCTATTCAAAACCAGAGGAATTGTTTGAAGATTTATTAAATAAGCCGGTAAGCAAATATCCGATTAATGCCATTGACCGTTTTAGCTGGATTGTTGATGATTATACTGTTTTAGAACAGCAACTTAACGGTATCAGTAAAAACAATGGCGTTGATTTCAGGCTTACCAGAGTTTCTGAAGGATCTAATGATTTAGTAGGTTATGTGCGTTATATTATTGCTAATTCTGATGCTTCAACAAAAGATGTTAAAAGAGGTTATTTTTTTACTGCTGTAAACGGAACAAAACTTACAGCTTCAAACTACGAAGCTCTATTGCTAAATAGTGACAGCTATACTTTAAATTTTGCTGACTATAATGGATCGGCATTTGTTTTAAACGGAAAATCTGTTAGTTTAACAAAAACTACTTTAGAAGAAAACCCGATTTTAATTAATAAGGTAATAAATTCAAACGGTCATAAAATAGGTTATTTGATGTATAATGGCTTTTATCGGGACTATGACGCCAGATTAAATGATGCTTTTGGAGAATTAAAAGCACAAGGCGTTACTGATTTAGTGTTAGATCTAAGATATAATGGCGGAGGTTCTATTAACAGCGCAACACTTTTGGCAAGTTTAATTACAGGTCAGTTTGGAGGTAAGATTTTCTCAAAAATACAATACAACATTAAATCAATGGCAGGAATGGATGCGGAGGGCTTAGAGCGTTTAAATATTAAATTTTTAAATAGCGCTGATGCTGGTCTAAATAGTTTAAACCTAACAACGGTATATGTTCTAACTACCGATAATACGGCATCTGCAAGTGAATTGGTTATAAACGGATTAAAACCTTATATTAATGTTGTGCAGATTGGTGAAACAACAATTGGTAAAAATGTTGGTTCTTTTACAGTTTATGACTCACCAACTTTGGACAAAAATTCTAAAGTAAATCCAAATCATAAATATGCGATGCAGCCATTGGTTTTAAAAATTGCCAATTCAGAAGATTTTGGTGATTATACAAGTGGTTTAACACCTACTTATTTACAACAGGAGTTTGTAACCAGTTACGGCGTTTTAGGAGAAACAAACGAACCTTTCCTGGCTACAGCGATATCTAAAATTACCGGTGTAACAGCAAAACGAATTCAGGACGATAAAGAATTCGTTTTACCTTATTTTAGCGATTCCAAAAAAATAAACGGAGTAAGAAATGAAATGTATTTAGAAACTGCTCCAAAAGAATTTCTAAAAGCATTAAGATAAGAGATTAAAAATACGATGATAAATAAAAAAGGCTTTCAGAAATGAAAGCCTTTTTTTTCCAAAAAAAATAAAAAAAATAAAGTAAATTGATTGTTCTGAAAATTTCTTCCAGCTATTTTATTAGTTGTTAAAATAAAAACCGTTTGGCAATATCCCAACGCCAAGTTCACTAGTAAGTGTTCCTGTTAAAGAATAGATATACACATTTCCAGGATCTTGATAATTTCCTGCATCGGCGATGTAGATATTATCGTTTTTTACAGCAAAACCATATAGTGTACTAACTTTTGCAGCTTTAAATATTTCAGCAGTTGGTAATGCGGTAGAAGTTGTCGAAGTTGTATAAATATTACTGTCTACAGTATAATATATTTTACTGTTATTAATATCCATAAAACCAGGATGTGTTACATCTGGGAAAGTAAGTGTTGATGCAATAGTATTGTTGCTCAGGTTAACTTTTACAATTTTACCAGCAGTTTCTGGTGCTGCATAAGAAGGTCTTCCATCACATAAAACATATAAAGTTCCATTATCTTTTACCAATGCACTAGGAACGTCTCCAACTTCAAAGTTTGTTACAACTGTATTAGTAGTAGAATTAATTACTGTTAATGAATTTCCTTGTCCATAACCACCTTTGTGAGCTATATATAGTTTTCCGTCATTTTCAATAATTTTTTCAGGACCTTCAACAACAGAAATTAATGAAGCACTTATAGTATTTGTAGCAAGATCAAGTACTGCTACATAATCATCTGTAGTAACTAGCGGATCTCCCCAGTTTGTGATATATCCTTTTCCGTTTGCAAAAGCAATAAATCTCGGATTGTTTAGATTTGTAGTTATAGTAGTAATACTTTTAAAAGTATATCTGTTAACAACCTCGATTTTGTTTGATGCGTTTACCACTATATAAGCCAAATCACCATTAAAAACAATACATATAGGAGTATCTCCAGTTACTTTTCCCGGGTTTGCTAATGAAAACACATCGTTTTCGATTTGTAAATCATCAGATAAATATGAAATAGCACCGTTTGGAGTTCCAAAATTACCTTCGTTAACAATAAATAATCCGCCATCATAATCACCGCGTGCCTCTTGAGTATTGTCATCATCATTGCTACATGACACAAAAAATGCTGAGCTTACTAGGACAGCTAAAAATAGTTTATTGAATCTTTTCATGGTATTTAAAAATTAAGGTTTATGTATATAGAATAATTTCTTCCGGGCATTTGCCTGCTTGTAACAGGCTGGTAATTTTCGTTCCAAATATTTAGTACTTGAAATCCAAGTTTATAACCCTTCTTTTTGCCAAAATCATAGTCAATTCCAACATTCCCAATGTTATAATCTTTAACTTTAGTTGCAGGATTATTAAAAGGTGTTGTATAGGCATCTCCGTTATATAAATACTGAAAATAAGAAGAGAATTTTTTCCAATTGTAGGAGACAGATCCTGTCAATTTATGGTAAGGAACGTATATCAATTGCTTGTAAATTAATTCTCCTGCAATCAATTGTTCGCTTTCTGAAACTGTATAGGCGTACGTTCCGTTAATTGTAAAATTATTGTTTGCTATTTTTGGTTTCCATTCTAAAATTACTTCAGCACCGTAAGCCCTTACTTTGTCTGTATTTTCAGGAGACCACATATCTCCGCCGCCTTGTGAAGGAACCCAACGCAATAAATTTTTAATAGAATTGTAATAAGCCGTTACTGATACTGAAAAATCTTTGGTAAAAAATTCATTGCCAATTTCAGCCTGATAAGAAGTTTCGGGTTTTAAATCAGGATTGCCGCTTCCTTCCCAAAATAAATCATTATAGGTAGGCATTCTGAAGTTTTTTGAAGCATTTATTTTTACGCGGTAAAAGTCAGTGAACTGATAACGTGTTCCAAACGAAAAAAGAAATGGATTTCCGTAATTGTCTGTTACTTCCTGACGAATACTCGCATTATAATCCCATTTGTCACTTAGTGAATGACTTAGTAATATACTCGCAGAGCCTATTTCTCTTTTTACATTGTCGATACTCGATCCATATCCTTTATTGCGATTATAATCTACAATCGAGTTTAGTTTAATTTTATCATTTACATCAAACGCCAAATCATATTTTATAAGAGAAGTTTCAACCTTTCCGTAAGTGAATAATTCTGAAGTAATACTAGGATAGTATTTATAGGATTCTCCAATATGAGCAACTTTCAATTTTGATGTAAAACGATTAAAAAGACTTTCCCATTCTAATAAATTTCGGGTATTAAAATCACCATATTTGGTTTTGGAACCATTAGGAGAAGTCAAAGAAAAATGACGCTCAGAATCGTAAAACTGGCTATAAGCCTTTAATGTGTTTTTGGAATCAATTTTATAACCAAAAGTGGTATTCATACTAGTATTATAGTATTCGCCATTTGTGTTTCGCTGATCTGTATTGCCCGGATATTTAAAATCATTATCAGAACTGTTTCTGGAAATACTTATCTGAAGACTATATTTATCTGATGCAACGATAGTACGATAGTTGGCGCTCAAAGTATTATAACTTCCTAAGCTAAAAAATACCTGATTTGAGAATTCCTTTTTAAATCGTAAATCATTATTAAGGTGAATGCTTCCGCCAATGGCACTGCTTCCATATAGAACACTTCCGCCTCCGGCTTTTACAGTTATAGAATTGAAATCTCTTGTTCCGATAGTATTAAAATCTGCCTGACCTAAAAACTGGGAATTTATATTTATACCATTCCAGATAACAGCAGTTTGCGCTCCTGTTGTTCCTCTAAAAGAGGGAGCAGAAGTCATTCCCAAACCGTTTTCCTTAAAATAAATAACAGTATTATAGTTTAAAAGCGAAGTTAAGGAAGGCTGATTTTTATTGATAACAGAATCATTTAAAACCTGAACCGATTGTGAGCTGGAGTATTTTTTTAGATTGACATCAGAAACGATAACTTCCTTAAGTTTTGTAATAGAGTCATTTTGCGCCGAAATGAATTGGCACAACAACAGAAAACAAAATGCAAAACGTTTTTTTAAAGTCATAATTTCTACACTCTTTTTCCCGAGAGCTCGATATTTGTTATAAAGGCAGGTCTCCTGGCTTGCGTCTTATTGTTTACCTTCCCACCCGCCGGGGCGAGCAGTGGTTTGTAGATAACAATAAGCATTCATTTAGAACTTAGCTTACAGTTGCGGGAACAGCTCAAGATTTATACTTGATTCCCTTTTAATGTGTTTAATTAAACACAACCTTAATTTGGCGCAAAGATAAAGGTAAAATCATCGAATTTTCAAATTTGTTTCATTTTTTATATCAAATTCTAAACAAAACGACCTTTAAAGTACTATTTTTATTACTTGTCCAAAATCAACTTTATTAGTAAAAGCATCTTTTAGGGGTAAAAAAGTATGATGGCATAAAATGCTTCTAATTACGCCGGCATGAGAAATAATAATTATTGGCTGTTTTATTTCTTCTGAAATTTGATCTGATAAAAAGGCTACCACTCTTTTATGTAATTCAACAAAAGATTCTCCGTTTAAAGCTGGAATATTAACAAAATCCTCCATCCACGGATTCAGTTGTTCGGGCAGAATATCATTCCAGTTTTTCATTTCCCAATCGCCAAAATTCATTTCCATCAATCGTTTGTCTTCCTGATAAGAAATAGTTTTTATTCTTTTTTGAATGTGTTTTGCTAAAATGGAACATCTTTTTAATGGACTTGAAAATATAATGGCTTCAGCAGGTAATTGCGAAATGATGTTTTCGAAAACCAAATCAAAAGGTTCAGCAATAGCAACATCCGATTGTCCGTAACAAACTCCTTTTTCACAAATAGTTTCGGTATGGCGAACTAGATAAATTTCCATAGAAAAAGAATACTTAAATAGTAAATAACTTCACAAACCTGTTGCGTTGCGCCAAGACAATCTCCCGTATATCCATCAATCCATTTTTGGAAATAACGAGCCAAGAAATAACGAGTGAGGAAAACTGGAATTATCGCAAACAAAATTTTATACTGAAAAAAAGCAAGTGCCAACAAAGGAATTAATCCGAAGAAGAAAGCACCAAAAACTTCTTTCCAACTATGCTTATTTGCGATTGGCTTACTTTTGCTCGAAGCATCATCGCGCGAATATTCATGTGTAAAAATGATCGAAATTGCAGCTAAACGACTTAAAGAATGAGCCGAAATAAACAAAAGGAAAACAAGAAGATGAGAATTATCAGTGGTAAAAAGCAAAATGCCTTCTGAAAGTAATTTGAATTTTAATAAAAAAAGTAAAACCAAACCAATTGCACCATAAGCGCCAATAGCACTGTCTTTCATAATGATCAGGATTTTTTCTTTTGTCCATCCTCCGCCAAAACCATCACAGACATCTGCAAAACCATCTTCGTGAAAAGCTCCCGTTGTTAAAACAGAAGTAATAATTGCAAAAATAACGGCAGTTTCTGTGGATAGAAAAAAGGAAAAAAGATAGAAAGTTAAAAAAGAAATGCTTCCAACAATCCATCCTATAAAAGGAAAGTAACGAGTAGCTTTATTTAAATATTCAGGATTATGATCGATGTTTTTGGGACAGGGAATTCGGGTGTAAAACATTAAACAGGTAAAGAAGATATGTAGTTCTTTTTTCATTTAAGAGATTTGTTGTTAATTTTAAGAAAATATATTTTAGGTAATCTTGTCATTTCGACGAAGGAGAAATCACACTAGAAACTCACGTACAGTGCGTCGCTCTCTGGATGTGATTTCTCCTTCGTCGAAATGACAAACGAAAGACTTGATTACTTCCTACTAACCCCCGCACTCTCAAAACTAGCCATTTCATTCAAAAAAGCTTCGGCCGATTTTAAAATAGGAAAAGCAATCGCACAGCCTGTTCCTTCACCTAGGCGCAAATCTAGATTTAAAATAGGTTTTGCATGTAAATAATCAAGTAATTTTTGATGTGCTTTTTCGGCAGAACAATGGCAGAAAACAGCATTTTTATGAATATCAGAATTTATTTTCGAAGCGATTAAAAAAGCCACGCTGCAAATAAAACCATCAACCAAAATTATCATTTTATTTTCAAAAGCAGTTAACATTCCACTTGCCATTTGTATGATTTCGAAACCGCCAAAATAAGCCAATTGCTGCATTAATTCGGCTTGACCGGAATAATTATCAATTGCTTTTTGAAGTATATTTTGTTTTTGAAGTAATTTTTCAGCTTCAACTCCAGTTCCTTTTCCCACACATTCTTCAATAGAAAAACTAGTTAAAAGACTCATTAAAACCGAAGCTGTTGAAGTATTTCCAATTCCCATTTCTCCAAAACCAATGCAATTTGAATTTGCTTTTGCAATATCATCAACAATAGATTTTCCTTTTTCAAAACACAATTGCAATTCCGTTTCACTCATTGCCGGCGCATGCAGAAACGATTGTGTCCCTTTTGCAATTTTAGCGTTGATTAAATTAGCATTTGTTGGAAAATCGTAGTTTACGCCAGCATCTACAATGGATAACTGAATATTATTTTGATTACAAAAAACATTGATTGCAGCACCGCCTTCAAGAAAATTACCAACCATTTGTCGTGTCACATCTTGCGGATAGGCGCTTACACCATGATTTGCGATTCCGTGATCTGCGGCAAAAACCACAATGTTTGGGTTTGTAATTTTAGGATTTAAGGTTTCAAAAACCGTTGCCATCTGAAAAGCCAAAGTTTCTAAAGTTCCCAAAGAACCAACAGGTTTGGTTTTAGAATCTATTTTTTCCTGTAGAAGTTTAGCAAAGTCATTTTTGGTATCAGATTTTTTTGTTTTTAATTGAAAATCTAAAACATGACTTTCAACCACATTTTTGATTTCTTTACAATCCGGAACTTCCGATTTCTGCTTCCAGTGCAACTGCTGCAGCATCGGCTGGTTATTGTAATTCGTTGCCGGTTTTCCAATGCAGAAATAGCCCAAAGGTTCAATGTTTTCAGGTAAATCAAGGATTTTTTTAAACTGATAATAGTTCAGGATCGAAACCCAGCCCATTCCGTAACCTTGTTCTGTAAGCGAAAGCCAAATATTTTGTGCAGCACAAACCGAACTAAACTTTACCGCCTCATTACTGCCAACAGTTCCAATGGTAAACTGATTTAAAACAGATCTGTCGTACGCAATAATAAGTCCGATTGGAGCTTCTTCAATCGCTTCGAGTTTTAATGATCTGTAATGTTCTTTTTGTTCCGGATTATCGGTGAGTTCTTCGGCTTTTTTATTATAATCTAAAAATAGTTCTTTAATAGCACTTTTTACTTCTGCCGATTTAATGATAAAATATCTCGTAGCATCCGTCAATCCAACCGAAGGCGCCCAATGTCCGGCCTGCAAAGCTTTTTCGATTACTTCGTCAGGAACTTCATCGGTTGTGAAATGTCGGGTATCGCGACGGGATTTTAATATATCATCTAAATGGCTCATAATTTATAAAATTACAATTTTTAAATTCCAAATATGTGGGAAATTCCAATAAAAAAATCCAAATTCCAAAAAAGGAAATATTAATACAATTTGAAAATTTAGTACATAAGTAAAGATAAACTATAGCTTTGGAATTTGGAATTTTAAAAATTTGGAATTTATTTTTAGAAATTACAACCCCTTAATCCTAACCGGAATTCCAGAAACCATCAAAATAACTTCATCTGCTTTTGATGCCAAAAACTGATTCATCCAACCTTGCAGTTCTGTAAATTTTCTTCCAATGTGGGTTTCTGCATGAACGCCCATTCCAATTTCATTGGTTACAATAATAAATATTGTATTTTCCTGACTGGCAATCGAAAGGAATTCTTTTTTGGCCTCTTCAAGGCTTAAATTTACATCATAATTAGTGTCGACAAAAAAGTTCGTCAGCCAAAGCGTAACGCAATCAATCAGCGCCACTTTTCCTGAAAAATCAATTTCACTAATATGTTTTTCATTTTCTATATTGGTCCAGCGTTCGTCGCGTTCTTGTTGATGACGATCGATTCTATTTTGAAAATCAACATCCCATTTTCTGGCTGTTGCTACATAAATTGGAGATTCTGAAAGCTGTAAAGCCAGATTTTGCGCATAAGTGCTTTTTCCTGATCGTTCGCCGCCGGTAATTAAGTAGATCATTTTTTAATTATGAGTTGTAAGTTTTGAGTTATGAATTATTGTGGCGTTCCCCAAGGGTCGGGCTATACGCTTTATCTTTTATTTTTTTAAAGAAAAAAAATAAAAGGATGCCGCTTCTATCCCTAACGCAAAAGACCAATTAGATTTTAAGAAATGAATACGAACCAACAATTTATAATTTATAATTAATAGGGGCAATGCCGACAGTTGTTACCACAGCAATTTCCTCTTTTTAAATGAAACCACGTTGTAAAAACATAATTGCCGTTTTCAATATAAAAATCAACATCCTCGATTAGTTTTTCGGTTTTTGGTAAAGATAGTGCTTTATTTTGTAGTGCTTTTTGCGGAGTCATAGTTTCTATATAAGCGTCTATTTTGTCCATACAAGCTTCTTTGAAGCAATCTGGGCAGAGGCAATCTCCTCCATCAGAAAGATTAAAAATAGGAGGGTAGTCGTTACACCAACATTTGTTTTCAACAGAAATATCTCCGCAACTAAATGCAGAGTCGCAACTCGAGCAAATTTTGGTTTTTGTGGTATTCATAATAGTAGGTAAAGATAAATTTGGTTTTTGTAAGAATAAAGGTAAATAAAAAATTTATAAATTGCGTTACCTTTGTCCTCATTGAAAAATTTCGATTGTGAATCGCCGTGATTCAAATTTGAATGACAATAAGCAATAACGATACCATATTTCAAAATATATAACCTACATATGAAACATTTATTTCCAAAAACTATTTTTGTTTTATCATTTTTTCTTCTGGTTGGATGTAAAAAAAATGAAGCTCCGGAGATCGTAAAAACTGAAATTCCCCAAAATAGTATAGAGTTTGCTTCCGGACTTTCAATTGTTAAACACTCAGGATATTCTGTGGTTACAGTTACAGAGCCCTGGCCAAATGCGAATGCAAAATTCACATATATTTTAAAAGAAAAAGAAGCAAAAGTTCCGGATAGTCTGCAAAAATATACCACAATAAAAGTGCCTTTAGAATCTGTTGTTGTTACTTCAACTACAAATATTCCGTTTTTGGAAATGCTTGACGTTGAAGATAAATTAGTTGGTTTTCCTCATACTGATTATGTTTCTTCAGAAAAAACAAGAGTTTTGATTGATAAAGGTTCAGTAAAAAATGTGGGACAAAATGAAAAATTGAATATCGAGCAGCTAATAGAATTGTCTCCGGATTTGATTATAACTTTTGGGGTAGATAATAACAACCCAATGTTGGATAATTTGAAAAAAAGCGGTTTAAATGTTTTTATTCAGGCAGATTGGATGGAACAATCCCCGCTTGGAAAAGCAGAATGGATTAAACTTTACGGTGCATTGTTTGGCAAGGAAGATAAAGCCAAAGAATTGTTTGATAAAATTGTTGAAAGCTACAATCAGGCAAAAAAATTAGTGGCAGATCAGCCGGCAACTTCAACCGTTTTGTATGGTTCTATGTATGAAGATGTTTGGTATGTAGCCAAAGGAAATAGCTGGGTTGCACAATTCATGAATGATGCCCATGCCAATTATTTATGGGCCGATTTAAAAGGAAGCGGAAGTGAAGGTTTATCTTTTGAAAAAGTATTAGACAAAGCCAAAACTGCTAATTTCTGGATTGCTTCGGGCTCATTTAAAACATTGGATGAGTTCGGAAAAAGCAATCCGCATTACACACAATTTGATGCTTTTACTTCTAAAAACGTATATACTTTTGAAGGAAAATTTGGAGCAACTGGCGGAACAGTTTATTATGAATTGGCACCAAGTCGTCCCGATTTAGTTTTAAAAGATTATATCAAAATTTTTCACCCTGATTTATTGCCAAGCTACGAATTTACCTTTGCCTCTAAACTAAATTAAGATTCATTGATAAATTCAAAGCGAAATATAATTCTGTTTTTTGTACTTGGTTTAGTGCTGTTATTTATGTTTTTTCTGGACATAAGTTTAGGATCAATTACAATTCCGTTTAAAGAAGTATATACCAGTTTAACAGGCGGACAAGCCAGTAAATCAACTTGGGAATATATCATTATTAATTATCGTTTACCAAAAGCTATAACAGCCTTTTTGGTTGGCGTAGGATTATCAATTAGCGGTTTATTAATGCAAACTTTATTCAGAAATCCGTTAGCCGGACCAGATGTTTTGGGTTTGAGTTCCGGAGCCATTTTAGCCGTTGCGATTGTTATTTTGGGTGCGGGATTTTTGCCTTCGTTTTTAAATGCTATTCTTTTATCACCATACGGACTTGTTATTGCCTCAACATTAGGCAGCGTTTCGGTTTTGCTTTTGGTTTTATTGGTCGCGCAGCGATTGCGAAATACAATGGCGATTTTAATTGTAGGGCTTATGTTTGGGAGTTTTACAAGTGCAATTGTGGGTGTTTTAACTTATTTTAGTTCGGCAGAACAATTGCAGAAATTTACATTTTGGTCGTTGGGAAGTTTAGGAAATCTTTCCTGGACATCAATTTCTGTTTTGGCTGTTTGTGTTGGTTTTGGTTTGCTTTTAAGTGCCGGAAGTATTAAACCTTTAAACGCATTGCTTCTGGGAGAAAATTATGCTAAAAGTATGGGACTGAATTACAAAAAAGCCCAGCTAATCATCATATTTGCAACAAGTATACTGGCAGGAAGCATAACAGCTTTTGCTGGTCCGATTGCTTTTATAGGTCTTGCAGTTCCGCATATTGCAAAGCTTACTTTTCAAACTAGTAATCACGCCGTTTTATATTGGAGCACGCTTTTTTATGGCGGAATAATTATGTTGTTTTGTGATATCGCTTCGCAATTACCCGGATTAGAAACCACTTTGCCAATTAATGCAATTACATCTATAATTGGTGCTCCGGTTGTAGTCTGGTTGTTAATGCGAAAAAGAAATTTTCAGTAAATTATTTGGAACACGGATTACGCGGATTAAACGGATTTACGCAGATCATTTTAATCTATGTGAAAAAACTTAGCAATTAGTATTTCAGAATCTTAGCATCTTAAAAAATGAGCAGTATTATCTTATCAACTTCAAATCTAAATATTGGTTATAAAACCAAGAAAGCAATTGTGACTATTGCTGAAAATCTAAATTTGAATTTATCCTCAGGAAAACTCATTTCTTTGATTGGTGCAAACGGAATTGGAAAATCTACTTTATTGCGAACTATCACAGGAATTCAACAGCCATTATCCGGACATGTTTCTCTAAATGATAAAAATATAAATACTTACAAACCTTTAGAATTAGCACAAAATCTAAGTTTGGTTTTAACAGAAAAATTACCGCCAAGTAACCTTTCTGTTTTTGAACTTGTTGCTTTAGGAAGACAGCCTTATACTAATTGGATTGGAACTTTGACCCAAACAGATATTGAGAAAGTCCAAGAAGCCATGCAATTGACTCAAATCGAACATTTATCTGCAAAAAGGCATTACGAAATTAGCGACGGACAATTACAAAAGGTTTTAATTGCGAGAGCGTTGGCACAAGATACTCCACTGATTATTCTTGACGAACCTACAACACATCTTGATTTGTTGCATAAAGTTTCGCTTTTTAAATTACTGAAAAAGCTAACGCAGGAAACTCAAAAATGTATTTTGTTTTCAACACACGATATCGATCTTGCGATTCAGTTAAGTGATGAAATGATTATTATGACGCCGGAAACTGTCGTTCAGGATGAGCCTTGCAATTTAATTTCCAACGGAAGTTTTGCAACTTTATTCAAAGATGAGCATATTATTTTTGATGCCGAGAAAGGGAAGTTTATTGTGACTTGATTCGTTTCCTGCAAGGTTTTCAAAACCTTGTAGGTATTGCGTTTTTTTACAACCTTTAAATTTTATACCTACAAGGTTTTGAAAACCTTGCAGGAAAAGCAGATTATTTCTTCAATCCAATTTGTCTCTTCGCCTCACCAACCACAAAAGCTACAGAATTTGCAATATTGAAACTGCGTATTAATTTCGACATTGGAATCGTTAAATGATTTTCGAAACGAGCCAAAACTTCTTTGCTTAAACCGACGCTTTCTTTTCCGAAAACCAACCAGTCACCGTCTTGAAATTCAGTTTCCAAATACGATTTTTCAGCATGAGAACTCATTAAAAACACACGTGATTGATCTGGAATCTGCGCAATCCATTCTTCTATATTTTGATATTCGGTTACATCAAGGTGAACCCAGTAATCCAAACCTGAACGTTTAAGATTTTTATCATTTATAACAAAACCAAAAGGATGAATTAAATGCAGTCGGCTTTCGGTTCCCACGCATAATCTTCCAATATTTCCCGTATTATTTGGTATTTCCGGTTCGACAAGAACAACGTTTAGCATTATCGTTTATTTGTTAATTTGTTTAATCGTTTATTTGGGAATTATCTAATTCTCAAATTGACACATTATCTAATTTAAAATCGGGAACTTCGATAACTTCTCCGGCTTTTAGGTTTTGCAAATATACATTTCCTATTCTAACCCGAACTAATCTAAGAGTTGGAAAACCAACGGCTGCAGTCATTTTTCGAACCTGACGAAATTTGCCTTCATTTACAGTAATTGAAGCCCAGGAAGTTGGTCCATGTCGCTCATCTCTGATTTTTTTTGCTCTTGGTCCAAAATCCGGAATTTCGGTAACGATAAATGCAGAACAAGGTTTTGTCGTGTATTTTCCACCTTCAAAACCAATCTCAACGCCTTTTTGCAATTGTTCGATCGCTTCAGTAGTAATTATTCCATCAACTTGTACATAGTATTCTTTATCTACTTTTTTGCTTCTTATTTGTTCGCTGACTTTTCCGTCAGTAGTTAGCAAAAGCAATCCTTCAGAATCTTCGTCTAAACGTCCAATTGCCATAGTTCCTTCTGGAAAATCGTGCAATTCGCCCAGGAGTTTTTTCTTTCTTTTCAATTCATAAATAAATTGACTCAAATAACCATAAGGCTTAAAAAGAATAAAGTGTTGATGCATGTTTTATTTTTTGCAAAGATAGTTTTGTTTCATCTTCATTAAAAATAATACGGGAATAAACTAAAAGCAATGTTAAACCATTTAGTTTTAAAATTTAGAATTCGTAATATTATATAAGAACTTTAAAAAATAATGATATGGGAACTAATGATTTAGGCTCTAAAAAAATAAATGGAGTACAAAAAAATATAGACGAATCTAAAGGAAAAAATATTTCGCACGATGGAAAAGCCGACGATGCCAATTTGAAAAAAGAAGTTGTAGCAGATCAGGACGGAAATAAAAAAGTAGTAGAAAGAGCGCGAAATGAAAATGAGGAAATCAAAAAAATCAAAGGTGATGTAGATCCAAATAATGCCAATGCAAACCGTGGAGTTTCATCTGAAGAAGAGGCAAAAAAAACAGTCGAAAACAAAGATCGAAATTCTGACATTACGCCAAATCGTTATCCTAATTCAGATCCGGAAAGCCATGAAGATCGAGGCAATATGAAATTGGATGAAGAGTAATACTAAGAAAAAAAAGGATGATTTACGTGATTTTAATGTGAAATAACATTTGATTGTGATAAAGTCTTAATCTTATTGTAAACCTTGGTTTTGGTATGGTCAGCGGTTAAGATCTTCGTAAATTGTTGCTATAAATTTAAATTTTAAGAATATGTCACTTTTAGAAAACAAAGTAGCTTTTGTATCAGGTGGTGGTTCAGGAATTGGACGCGCTGTTGCAGAATCTTACGCTCGTGAAGGAGCAAAAGTAGTAGTTTCGGATATTAATGTTGAGCACGGGGAAGAAACCGTAAAAATTATAAAAGATGCCGGAGGAGAAGCCTTTTTTGTAAAAGGCGATTCGTCCAGCGCAATCGACAACAAGCACATGGTTGAAGTAGCGGTTTCAAAATACGGCCGACTTGATATTGCATGTAACAATGCAGGGATGGGCGGACCTGCAAAACCAACTGGAGAATACGAACCGGAGGCTTGGGATAAAGTAATCGCTTTAAATTTAAGTGGTGTATTTTATGCCTGTCGTTATCAATTAGAACAAATGGAGAAAAATGGTGGTGGAAGTATAGTAAATATTGCTTCTATTCACGGTCAGGTTGCGGCGCCATTAAGTCCGGCATATACAGCATCAAAACATGGAGTTGTTGGTTTAACTAAAAATATTGCTGCGGAATATGCACAAAAAAATATTCGCTGCAACGCTGTTGGTCCGGGTTATATAGAAACAGCTTTATTGAAAGATAATCTGAATAAAGAGGCGATGACTGCCATTGCTGCAAAAGCTCCAATGAACCGTTTAGGAACTGCCGAAGAAATAGCAGAACTTGTTACTTTTTTAAGTTCTGAAAAATCTTCTTTCACAACCGGAAGTTATATTATTGCCGACGGAGGTTATACAGCAATTTAAAAATCAGTTTTATATATATTAGCAAGCTGCCTGAAATTCGGGCAGCTTTTTTTATTTGCTAAATTTTAAATTAAAAGCTAATTTTCTTATTAAAAAATAAGGGGTTTAGAAAATAATACAAAATGAAATGGATTCCATTTCCTTACAGAATACTGAATGAATATGTGAATAGTTTGACTTTTGATGCTGTATGGCTGTAAATAACCTTACAATTTGTTTAAGTTATTGCAATATTCTCTTAACTTTAAAGACTTAAATTTGATTTCTAAAACCCTATTTTTTAATCATATGAAAAACATTTACTCGTTACGTCATTTAATGACTTTTTTAAGTTTTTTTTGTTGCTTTGCAATAGTCGCACAGACAATGCCGGCTCTATCGCCACTACCTTATCAGGAAAATTTTGAAAACTGGTCCAGCACTTCAACAGAATTTATTTCAGGATTAAAAGGTTGGAACTTAGGAACAAATGCGACTGGGACAACTGAATTTGCGACATCTTCAACTTTTACAGATTATACCACTATATTAACTGGGAGAGGAGCAAATATTAATTCAGGAGGTTTCTATAATTATGTAGGTAAAATTGGTTTTTTAAACACAACAAACCTTAATCTTGCTCTGGGTTTGGCTTTTTCAACCGATGGACTGACTGACGTAAAAGTTCAATACGATATTATGACCATACGAAATCCGTATGATGCAAGTAACACAAGGATTAATGAAATGATTTTGCAATATAGAGTGGGATCAACAGGAGATTTTACTTCAATTGCAGGAACAGAATATCGTAATAATACGGAGAATCAGACAGGAACAAACGTTTTTCTGCCGCAAAATTCGCTAAAAAGAAAAATTACACTTCCTGCCCAATGTAATAATCAGCCTGTAGTTCAGATAAGATGGGTTTCAAAACAAGTTTCGGGAGGTGGCGGACGTCCATCTTTTGCAATTGATAATATTGATGTTAGAAGTGATAATACTGCTCCGGTTACTGTTGCTGGTTATCCTAAAACAGACAATGTCTTATCTTCAGGCTTCGATTTTATCAGTAAAATAAACGAAAGTGGAAAAACATATTACGTCTTGCTTCCGGGCGGAAGTTCTGAGCCAACAATTGCACAAATAAAAACAGGTCAGGATGCAGCCGGAAATACAGCTTTACAATCTGGTTTCGTAGATATAATTGATCCAACTCAGGAGTATTCAAAAACATTTACTGCCTTAAGTTTGAATACGGCATATTCTGTTTTTTCTTTTTCAGAAGATCTTTATGACAATCCACAAATCACAGTAAATAGAGTAGACGTGACTACTGCAAGTGTTGTAGATCCTCTAATATCTACTACAATATCGTCATTAGATTTAGGTTTTTCAGAATCGAATTATGAGGATGCCATTCACAAAAGCTACCAAATTGCTGCGGTAAATCTAACAACTGATGTGGTAGTAACAGCGCCGGCAAATTTTAGTATTTCTAAAGACAACAATACGTTTGCATCATCACTGACTTTTACTGTTGCTGATTTTGCTTCAAACGCAACACCAACAGTTTATGTAAAATTCTCACCAAATGCTGTTGCTGGTTTTTCTGGTCAAATAACGCATGAATCAACCGGAGCAGTAACTACAACAGTTTCGCTAACCGGAACGGGTATTAATCCATATGTACAAGGTTTTAATGATGCAAATGTTTTAACAAATAGTGGTTGGGCACAATACAATCTTGCAGGACCAACCAATCAATGGAAACATACAACAGAAACAAGAAATATAAATTCTGGCGCGGGAGCAGTGTTAGTGAACGGCTATACAGATACAGGAGCAAGTAACGATTGGTTAATTTCGCCTAGATTGCGTTTAGATAATTTTGTAAACTTGCCGCTGCTGTCATTTTATTCTCGTAAATTTTATCCAGGGCCAGGTTTAAAATTAATGGTTTCTACAAATTATGACGGAGTAAGCAGTCCGGCTACAGCAACATGGACAGAAATTGAGGGTAAATTTCCAACCAGTACAGGTAATTATGTGCAATCGCAATATATTAAATTAGACGCTTATAAAACAAACCATACGTATCTGGCGTGGGTTTATGAAACAACAATGGGTGGTGGAAATAATAATGCTTCAGAATGGTCATTTGATGATTTTGCTATAACCAATGAAGCAGGTTATGTAGACTCAAATCCGGTTTTAGATTTTGGAATTGTACTTCAGAATACCGTTTCTGATGCTCAATCATTCAATTTTAAGGCAGAAGGATATGGAGATATCACCATTACAGCTCCGGCTTCCTATCAAATTTCAGCAGACAATATTTCTTTTGGATCCACGATATTAGTTTCTGCTGCAGATGCTTTAGCCGGAAAAATACTTTACGTAAAGTTTGCACCAACAGTCAAAGAATTTAAAATAGCTGGAGCCTTAACAGTAACCGGAACTTCATTAAATAAACAAATTGGTTCACTGACAGGTTCTTCTTTACCAAAAGAAGATACTTTTGATGTGGTGACTTATAATTTAGAGTTCTTCGGTTCTACAAATAATTCCTATGGTCCTACAGACAATTTATTGCAAATTGAAAATGTTGCTAAAGTGATGAATAAACTAGATGCAGATGTATACGCAGTTCAGGAAGTTTCAAGTGATGGTGCCATAGATGACTTAATTCAGAAAATAAGCATAAACGGAAAAACATTTGCTAAGAGTACCTCTACATCATGGTCTTATTCATGGGATCCCACTTCAGACCCAAATTTTCCACTTCAAAAGTTAGTCGTGATTTATAACACACAAACAACATCTGTCAAAAAATCGCGTGTTATGTTTCAGGGTTTGTATGATGAATTAGTTGCCGGAACAAAAACTTTAGTTAATTATCCATTACCATTGGGTACGCCACCGGCAAAACCTAGCACAGGATTTTTCTCTTCAGGACGTTTGCCTTATATGGTAACCATAGAAACGAATGTTAACGGAGTTAAAAACGAAATAAATCTAATAGACCTTCATGCCCGCGCCAACAGCGGATCTGATGTTACCACCTATAACAGACGTAAATATGATACGCAGGTTCTAAAAGATAGTTTAGATACTTACTATGCAAACTCAAACATAATTCTTTTAGGAGATTATAATGATGATGTAAAGGGATCTGTTTTTGGCGTTAATAATCCTTCAACTTATGAGAACTTTGTTACAGATAGCAGTAATTACAAAGCCTTAACTTTAGAAATTAGTCAGGCCGGTGCGTTTAGCTTTTTAAGTTCAGGTGGATTTTTAGATCATATCATGATTTCAAACGAATTGGTTGATCAGTATGTTAATAGCTCAACAGCCGTTTATGATCCAAGAAATGATATTCCAAGTTATACTACAAATACATCAGATCACGGCCCGGTAATTGCTCGTTTTCAATTGAAACAAGATGTATTATCTACAATTGATTTTGATGCTAAAAAAGGTTTTGCACAAGCATATCCAAATCCTGCAACTGATATTGTAAATATTGTAGTAAAAACAACTGATGAGAAAAACTTAAAATTAAAGCTTTATGATATCTCAGGACGTTTGGTTGGTGGTCCGATTGAAATAAAAGGTTCTCAGGATAGTAATATTACCGCAGTTCAGGTAAGTAATTTACGATCTGGAATTTATGTTTATACCTTAAGCGAAAACAATAAAGTTGTTTTTAAAGATAAGATTATAAAGAAATAATCACAATAACCGATATTAAAAAAAGGCTGTCTGAATCTCAGACAGCCTTTTTTGTATTTTATAAAAGCAGTAATTTTTTGATTTTATCGAAATCTGTTTTCGGTGATATTTCACAGAAATAATCCAATTGCCATTTTTGCGTTTTTTGAGCTTGTTTGCTCGAAGTTTCGTCCCAGGGCGGATAAACTCTCGTGGCGCGTATTCCTTCCTTTGCAGCAGTCGAAAAAATTCCCTTTTGTAACAAAATTGATTTCGGGAAAATAAATTGACCTGATAAATCATTTTTTATAACACTTACAATCACAAAATCAATAGCATCAGAAAAATCAAAAGGTTCAATAATTCCGGTTTTATTTCGTTTCCATAAAGTTACAAATTGCCCTGTTTTTGTAGGCGTAATTTTTGCCGTTCTAAATTTAATAGTACGGCCTTCAATTTGAAAATCGTATGCATTATAATCCTGACTTTCTGCTTCTGGTTGAGGTTCAGTACATTCAAAATTACAATAATCATAAACCAATTCTTTGGCAATAATTAAATCGTTAGGGAATAGTTTTGTGTTGATCCAGTTATTTTTGATTGCCATTTTAAGAATGCTAATTTGTTGTTATTTTTCTTGAAAAGTACAACAAAAAGAACTCTAAAAGGAAACATTCAAACCAAAATTTAACCCCCATTGAAATTGGTTGAAAGACTGTTCGCTTAAAGGATTTATATAATAATTCATAGCAGGCTCAACAAAAACATTTGTTTTTTTATAGATGCGATATTGTACAGTAGTACTTAATAGTGAGCCATATACATAATCGTTTGCGTTTACATTTTCGCCAATAGAGCTGCCATTTAAAGCCATATCATTTGAAATTAATTTACCTACAAATCCGCCTGTATTTAAACTAATATTGGTTTTGTTTTTATTAAAAATAGAATATGAAACCTCTAATGGTACCTCAAGATATCTTAAATTCTGATCCAGTTTTCCTTTTTCGACATTATCACTTTTTAATGCCGTTATTGTATTAGTAGGTACAAATATATAATTGGCATTATTTGTAATATGAGAAGTTGCTACCGTTGCATTTTGGTTGAAATAATCGCTGGAAGTCAAAAATGCATTTGTAGTTCTCATATAAGAAACATTGGCAATACTCTGACCCAATTCATTGAATTTTACACCAGAACTTACGGCCCACTTTTTATTGATTTTATATTTCGTTTTTACACCGTAACTGTTACTTTGTTTAGAATCGTTTACGTTGCCCAAAGTTTTTTCATTTTTATAATTTTCAGAATTGGCAACTCCGGCAAAAACTTCCACAGCCCATTTTTCATTTTTAGCAATAGCTTTATCTTCTTTTTCTTTTTTAGTTTCGGGAGTTACGGCAACAATACCTTTTTCTAAATTTTGAAGTTCTGCTAACTGAACTGAATCTTGTTTGCTTAACGCATCACCAAATTTTGAAGTGCTTTTTTGATTATCAGCAATAGCTCTTTCGTTTGTTATGATTTCGTTTTTAAATCCTTTTGCAGCCGTATTTGTTTTTTGATCTTTATTTAATGCTGAATTAAAAGGATTTGAAGCCAGATTGTTCTCGTTTTTTAAATTCAGTTTATTTTCAAAAATAGAAGAAGGCTTTTGATTTTTAGAACCAGAATTAATGGAATTTGTTTTATTCGGAACAACTGATTTTTCGGCTACTGCCTGATTTGTTTTTGCATTTTCAATATTAGAAAACTGATTTTTAGAACCAGAATTAAAGGTATTTGTTTTATTTGGAACAATTGAGTTTTCAGCTACAGTCTGATTTGTTTTCTCTTTTTCAATGTTTGAAAACTGATTTTTAGAACCAGAATTAAAGGTGTTTGTTTTACCTGGGATAACTGATTTTTCAGCTACAACCTGATTTGCTTTTGCTTTTTTAATATTTGAAAATTGATTTTTAACGTCAGAATTAAATGAATTTGTTTTCTCGGAGATAACAGATTTTTCAGCTACAGCCTGATTTGTTTTTACTTTTTCAATATTTGGTGTTTGAAATTTAGAAGGCGAATTAAATGTATTTTCATTATTCGGAACAAGAGATTTTCCGGCTACAGCCTGGTTTGAATTTCTTTTTTCAGAGTTTAATGTTTCAGCTTTAGAAGCGGTATTAAAGCCATTCTCATTATTTGGGGCAAATGATTTTTCGGCTACTGCCTGATTTGGTTTATTTACTTCTAAATTTGATTTCCCATTTAAAACACCTTCTTTATTGCTTTTGTTTTTGGTGTTTATTGAACTGACTGTCGTTTTTTGATTTTGATTGATTTTAGAAGGATCTGATATGCTTTTTGTTTCTTTTTCAGATGAGTTTCCAAGCGCAACAGCATTTTCTGTACTTTTTATTTTGTTGGTAATGGTATCTTTCTGAATATTGTTTTCTTCAATGCTTCTTGTTTTTGAATCATTTAAGTCTGTATTTTTTCCGTCCAGAACAACATTATTATTTTTAGAGCTATTATCAATAGTTTTGATTCCTGCATCAGAACTAAAATGTAAAACAGTTGGGAGCATTAAACCCAATAACAAGCATGCGGCAGCAGACCACCAAAGAATCGCTCTTTTTTTCTTTTTTGGTTTGTCTAGTTTTTCTTCAATCTGACTCCATAATTCAGGAGGCGGAACACTTGAAAAGTTTTCCATTGATGAAAAAATATCTTCTATATTTTGCTTTTTCATGCTGTCTTAAAATTTTTTATGCTCAAAATTCTCTTTTGCAAAATGCGCTTGGCCCTGTTTAAATTTGATTTTGATGTTCCTTCTGAAATCTTTAGTAATTCGGCTATTTCCTTATGTTTCATTTTTTCAAAAACATACAAGTTAAAAACCGTCCTGTATTGATCTGGTAAATCCCGAATATATTCTAACAGTTTTTCTTGTTCTATTGGCGGGATATCCAGTTCCTGTTCTTCAATAAAATCGGTATCAGGATCAAAAACATCCAAAAAGAAACTTTCTTTTTTCTTTTTATTTAAAGTCTCAATGAGTTTGTTTATAAAAATTCGCTTCATCCAGCCTTCAAAACTTCCTTCAAACTTAAACTGATTTATTTTTTGAAAAACAACAATAAATGCTTCCTGAAAAACATCCTTTGCATCATCTTCGTTTTTCATATATTTTAAGCAAATGCCATACAAAACCGGAGAGAACAACTGATAAATTTTCAGTTGTCCCTCTCGTTCATTTTGCATGCATTGGCGAATATATTTTTCTAAATCGTCTTTCAAAAAGTGGTTAGATTTGTTTTGGCAAAATTAGCTTTTTTTAACTCATTTAGCTATCTTTTAAAAATAGTACGAGTAGCGTCTGAGTTATTGCTTAAAATGGTTAGGTTTTGATTATCAAGCTTTTCGATTACATAAGTTTTACCTTCAAACGAAATAAGGTCATGTTCCAGATTATCTGCTGCACCAAGGCCTTTTCCAATTTCATAGCTGCTGTTTCTAATCTCTACATCATTTTTATACGTGATCACCCTTCCATCAGAAGTAAAAACTACTTTTTTAGTAAATCCACTTGTTTTTGGTGTAGCCGTGTAAGGATTATTGGTTCCTCCAATAGATTTTTCCCAAATCCAGGTATTTACTATCGCATTGGAATTTATTGTCTTTTCTGTAGCACAAAAGCTTGAAAAAAGACAAAAGGCAATAAAAAACAATAAAATTCTTTTCATAATCGGATTATTTTAAACTTGTAATTTTATCCTGAATGGCTTTTTTGAAAAGTTTTATAGCGTCACTTTGATCTGCAGTATCATAAGTATCAATGAAAATTTTAGTAACAGTTCCTGCCTGACGCATTTGAAAATAAACGCCGCCCTGATCTGCAGTATCCGGAGCACCGTACGTTTTAGTCTGACCTTTAATATTTAAAATTTCAGCTGGAACATTTTTTAAGAACAAAGTATATTCGCCTCTTTTTATTGTGCTGGTATATTTGTATTGCTCAAAACTATAACTTCCGTAAGCAACATCCTGAAATTTAAGAATGTTAAAATCATTTAATTGATAGAAATTACGAATGCTGCCAATGTTTCCAATAATAATATTATCTGGAGACTCTGAAGTTTTGATAAAAACAAGTGGTTTTTTAGTTGCAGGAATTAAAATAAAGTCTGAAGGATAAGTTGGTGTTTGTGTAATTTGTTCACCTGCCTGTGGGCTTTTTTCATAAAAGGTGATAATCATTTGACAGCTATTTTCATACATAGAAGTGACTTTAATTTCATATCCGCTTGTTGGTTTTGCTCCGGCATAAACCCCAACTAAATGGTTTTTTGTAAAATCAATATTCGGATCACTGGCAACAGGACAAGTGTTTTCATGCTTTGTAAATGCCTTATCCATACTTTCCTGAGTATCTATATAAATAGCCTGAGGGTTATTAGGCATATTTTTTACACTATAATTACATAAAAGAGGAAATCCTGTAAAAGGCACATTTACATCAGGTCCGCAATCTGTATTAAAATCATCGTTGTTAAGGGAGCAGGCACTAATTCCAAAAGCTATAAATAAGCCAAGCATTATTTTTTTCATGATATTTTTTTAATAGGTTATATTTAATAGATAATCATCTTTTAAAAAGGTTGCGTAGAACGGTTTTTTTTGAGCGTATTTTTTTGAAAAATGGTTCAGAATGTTTGTTTAATTTTGAATTGATAATAATTCGTGAAATTTAAATTTTAAAATTCGGGACTACGTATTATTGCGTACTTTTACTTAAAAAACAACTTAGTTATGTTCGACTTCCTTCCATTTTTATTGGTTTTTATAATCGCATTGTTACTAGGTATTTACTTTGGAAGAATATTGTTTTCGGCTAAATTTCAATCTGAAAAAATTAGCTTGGAAGAAAGATTAAATGCCAATGTAAATCAGTATCAATTGCAGAAAGAGCAATTTGAAAATGACAGAAAAAATTTTGAAAGACTTTTGCAGCAAAATAATCTGGAAAAAGAAAATATCAGAACCGAAAAGGATAGTCTCGCCATTCAGCTTTCAAAGAAAGAAGTAGATTTTGAAAATTTATGGGAAAGGCATAAAGAACAAAAAGCTGAAATAACAGAGCTTCAGGAAAAATTCACCAAAGAATTTGAAAATTTGGCGAATAAAATTCTCGAAGAAAAATCGGCAAAATTTACAGAACAAAACAATGAAAATATGAAAAGTATCTTGTTGCCTTTACAGGATAAAATTCATGTTTTTGAGCAAAAAGTAGATCAGACACACAAAGAAAGTATCGACTATCATGCTGCTTTACGTCAGCAAATTTTAGGTTTAAGTGAAATGAATGCTCAAATGAGTAAAGAAACCTTAAACCTAACAAAAGCGTTGAAAGGCGATAGTAAAATGCAGGGAAATTGGGGCGAACTGGTTCTGGAACGTGTTTTAGAAAAATCCGGACTGGAAAAAGGAAGAGAATACGAAGTACAGCAAAGTTTTACCAATACAGAAGGAACGCGCGTTTTGCCGGATGTTGTAATTAATTTACCAGACGGAAAGAAAATGATTGTCGATTCGAAAGTTTCTTTGGTAGCCTATGAGAAATGGATCAACGAAGAGTCTGAGATTCTTAAAAGTGATTTTTTAAGAGAACACGTACTTTCGATTAAAAGACACGTAGAGCAGCTTGGCAGTAAAAATTACCATGATTTATATCAAATTGAAAGCCCGGATTTTGTATTGCTTTTTATACCAATAGAGCCCGCTTTTGCGATTGCTTTAAACGAAGATTCTACGTTATACAACAGAGCTTTTGATCGCAATATTGTAATTGTAACACCAACCACATTATTGGCCACTTTGCGCACCATTGATAGTATGTGGAGCAATCAGAAACAGCAGGAAAATGCTTTTGAAATTGCAAGACAGGCCGGTGCATTGTATGATAAATTTGAAGGTTTTGTAACCGATTTAGTAAAAATTGGAAACAAAATAAAAGATACCAAAACCGAATATGAGAATGCAATGAACAAACTCGTTGATGGAAAAGGTAATCTAATTTCGAGTGTAGAAAGATTAAAGAAAATGGGAGCGAAGGCCAAAAAATCGCTTCCGGAAAATATTATTACAAGAGCCTCAAATACCGACGAAAGTCAATCCCTAAATTAAAACTTAACCAAACAGAATAAAAACATGACTACAGATTTTAAGCCCGTTTCATCATCAAAAATTAGTATTTCCGAATTAATGTTACCATCGCATACCAATTTCAGTGGTAAAATTCATGGAGGATATATTCTTCAATTATTAGATCAGATTGCCTTTGCTTCGGCATCAAAATTTTGCGGTAATTATTGCGTTACGGCTTCAGTTGATACAGTGAATTTTTTAAAGCCTATCGAAGTGGGGGAATTAGTTACAATGAAGGCTTCTGTAAATTATGTAGGTCGTAGTTCCATGATTGTAGGCATACGTGTTGAAGCTGAAAATATTCAAACCGGAGCCGTAAAACATTGTCTTTCGTCTTATTTTACAATGGTAGCAAAAGATAAAGAAGGCAAAAGCGTGCAGGTTCCCGGACTTATTTTATCCAGTTTAGATGAAGTACGCAGATTTAGAAAATGCATCAAACAAATAGAAGCTAAAAAAGAATTAGAAGATCATGCAAAAATTACGAATGTAAATTCTATAGAAGATTTGGCAAGTTTAGATAAATATAATGTTTTGTTAGAAATAGGATAATTCTATTTAAAATGATTTTTGTAAATTGAAATCTATTATTAAAAATTAAAAAAAGCAGAGAAATGGTCAAATTTGGTTATACAATATTATATGTAGAAGATGTAGAAAAGTCGGTTGTGTTTTATGAAAACGTTTTTGGTTTTTCAAGAAAATTTATTACACCTGATAATGATTATGGTGAATTGATTACTGGCGAAACTACGCTTTCATTTGCATCAAAAAAACTGGCAGCACAAAATTTAGAAGATGGTTTTGTCGAAAGCAGTTTAGAACACAAACCTTTTGCAATAGAAATAGGTTTTATAACCGATGATGTGTCTGAACTTGTACAAAAAGCAACTTCGTTTGGCGCAATATTGGTAAAAGAACCAACACAAAAACCGTGGGGTCAAGTTGTAGCGTATGTGAGAGATCTTGATGGTTTTTTAATTGAAATTTGTACCGAAGTTGAAGGATAGGAATTTAATTCACAAATTAATTATCATATAGTTCCTACGGGATACTTTGAAACACACATATCCACTTCAAAGTGTCTCGTAGAGACAATACTTCATCACCAATATTTCTGCCTCACTCTACATTTCAAGAGCAAAAACATTTCACAAATATTTAGCATAATACCAGCGACTAAGCTCCGGAAAATTACGTAACTTTAAGTGTATATATAAGTTGCTATATTTAACGGAATAACTGCCATTCGATTTTTCAAAACTGATTCTTTCAGTTGTCTATTTTAATTTAAAAAATGGAGTGACATAATTGTTTAATTGCTGACGATTATGAAAAGAACTACTTTACTTATTTTGCTTTTTACTGCATTTTCTTTGTATGCTCAGGAAAAATTTACAACCAATACAGCCACAGTAAATTTTGAGGCATCCATTCCTCTTTTTGAAGAAATAAAAGCAGTAAATAGATCGGCTGTGATAGTTTTAGAGCCTAAAACCAGTACATTTATTTGTACCGTTATAATCAGAGATTTTCGATTTAAATTAGATTTAATGCAAGAGCATTTTAATGAAAACTATTTAGAGAGCCATCGTTATCCTAAAGCCGTTTTTAAAGGAAAAATTGCAAAATTTGATATTAAAGATATTGATGACGCCGAAAAGGAATATTTAATAAAAGGAAAATTAACCGTACACGGAAAATCAAGAGAAATTGAAGTAAAAGCCTTATTGAAAAAAGTAAATGAAGGAATACAAATTCATTCTGATTTTCCAATTTTGGTATCTGATTTTGATATTTCAATCCCTATGAAAATCGGTTCAAAAATCTCATCGACTGCAAATACAGGTTTAACCGGAGTTATTAGAAATGAGGAATTGGCTCTTTTAACTTTAAAATAAAAAATCACGACAAACTATGAGAAAGGGCAGTTTCGATATCAGTAAATTGAAACTCAAAACCCGTTTGTTGTATTTTTTCAGAGGAAACTCTTTGTCCTTCCAAAACAGCAACACTCATTTCGCCCAAAGCAAAGCGAATTAAAAAAGCAGGTACTTTTGGGAGCCAGATTTTATATCCGTACAGGTTAGCCAGAATTTTAGAAAATGAGCCATTGGTAGTATTATCTGTAATCGCAGCGTTATATGCGCCGTGCATTTCCGGGTCAATGACAGCTTTTAAATAAATCTGGCACAGATCTTCAATATGAATCCAGGGCAAATACTGTTTTCCGGAACCTAAAATAGTGCCAAAACCTGCTTTGAATGATGGATTAATCTTTTTAAGAAAGCCCTCATTTTTTCCAAAAACAATTCCAGTCCTTACTTTTACGGTTCTAATTCCTAATGAATTAATTTCATCAACGGCATCTTCCCAATTTTGGCACGTTATTCCTAAAAAGTCATTTGCCGGAGGCTGGTCTTCGGTACAAATTTGTTTGCTGGTATATGCGCCGTAGATTCCAATCGCCGAAGCCGAAATAAATGCATCCAGTGATTTATTTTTCTTCTTTAAAACATTAAAAATTAGTTTGACCGGTTTTGTTCTACTTTCCAGAATTGCTTTTTTTCGTTTTTCTGTCCATCGTTTTTCAACAATTCCTTCACCTGCTAAATGAATAATATAATCTGCCTTAAGTATAGCTTCTTCCTCGATAAAATCATTTTCTAAATCCCATTTGTAATAAGTGATTAAAGGAGTATTTTTTCGATCACTGCGGCTTAGTACAGAAACCGAAAAACCATTAGCAATTAATACTTCGGTTAAGTATTTGCCAATGAACCCTGATCCGCCGGTAAGTAAGACATTTTTGGACATGATTTATAATATATTTAACAGTGCATCTTGTTTAGCGATTAGTAAAGATAATTAAACATTGCTTACCTTTAAGGCGAATTCTAAATTAATTAAAATGGATACTAAAAAGAAGATAATCAACAAAGAAGATATCGTTTCGCTATACATGAATGAGATTTTAGAGAAAGGGCAAAAGCCAAAATCTGTATACCATTTTGCAAAAGAAAATGATTTTGAAGAAACAGAATTTTATGCTTTTTTTGGAACATTGGAAGGTTTAGAAAAAGAAATTTTCAGGCTCTTTTTTGTCAATACAGTTGATTTGCTTCATAAAAATGCAGATTACCAGGAGTATGATATGAAAAACAAAATGTTGAGTTTTTACTTTACTTTTTTCGAAATACTGACTGCCAACAGAAGTTACGTCCTGCAATCATTAAAAATAGATAGAAATCCCTTAAAAAACCTTTCGCAATTATCATTGCTTCGAGAAAGTTTTAAAGAATATGTTTCAGAAATCCTGACAGATGATTATAGAATTGAACAGGAAAAATTTCAAAAATTTCAGGAAAAAGGAATTCAGGAATCGGCCTGGCTGCAATTAATGATGACGATTAAATTCTGGATGGATGATGCGTCTCCAGCTTTTGAAAAAACGGATATTTTTATCGAAAAATCTGTAAACGCTTCGTTTGAGTTAATGAATGTTGCGCCATTGAACCATCTTTTAGATTTCGGAAAATTTCTTTTCAAAGAAAAAATATACAACAAACAATGAAAACAATAGATTATATACCAACCTCAAAGATAGAAAGAGCCGGAAAACTAGTGCAGACTGGTGCCAAAATTGGGGTAAACTACGTTAAACATTATGCTGAAAAAATAGTAAATCCTGATTTAACCCGCGATAAACTCAACGAGAATAATGCTGAAGATATTTACGACGGTTTAAAAAGCCTAAAAGGAAGCGCACTTAAAGTGGCGCAAATGCTAAGTATGGACAAGAACTTTTTGCCTCAGGCTTATGTAGAGAAATTTTCGCTTTCACAATTTTCTGTTCCGCCATTATCTGCCCCATTGGTTTTAAAAACATTTAAAACTAATTTTGGGAAAACACCTTATGAAATCTTTGATGAGTTTAATGCAAACTCTGTAAATGCAGCAAGTATTGGGCAAGTGCATTTAGCAACTAAAAATGGTAAAAAGCTAGCCGTTAAAATTCAATATCCAGGTGTTGCCAATAGTATTTCTTCAGATTTGGCTTTGGTTAAACCTATTGCAATCAGAATGTTTAATTTGCAGGGGAAAGATTCTGATAAATATTTTAAGGAAGTTGAAGATAAACTGATAGAAGAAACGAATTATTTATTAGAACTGGAACAAAGTAAAGAAGTTGTAGAAGCTTGCAGTAAGATAGAAGGTATACTTTTTCCGAATTATTATCCTGAGTTTTCATCAGAGAAAATTATTACGATGGATTGGATGACAGGAATTCATCTTTCTGAGTTTACCGCCATTAATACAAATCGTGACGTTGCGGATAAAATTGGGCAGGCACTTTGGGATTTTTATATGTATCAAATTCATGTTCTTAGGAAAGTTCACGCAGATCCACATCCGGGAAATTTTTTGGTAGATGATCAAAATAATCTGATTGCTTTGGATTTTGGCTGTATGAAACAAATTCCGACAGACTTTTACGTGCCTTATTTTGAGTTGATCAATAAAAACGTGATTACAGATCCAGCTCTTTTTAATGAAAAATTGTTTGAGTTAGAAATTCTTCGCCCGGACGATTTACCTTCGGAAATTGAATATTTTACAGAGATGTTTCATGATTTATTGTCACTTTTCACAAAACCTTTTCAGGAAGAAACATTTGATTTTGCAGATGAAACTTTCTTTGAAAATATTGCCAAATTAGGCGAACGCTTTTCTAACGATACCAATCTCAAAAAAATGAACGGAAATCGCGGTTCAAAACACTTTATTTATATGAACCGTACTTTCTTTGGTTTGTATAATTTAATGTTCGATTTAAAGGCAAAGATTAAAGTAGATAATTATTTGAAATACTAGGAATATAAAATCCCAATCCCGAAGCATCGGGATAAATTCCAAATTCCAATTATGGAGATCTTTGTCAAAGTTTTAAAACTTTGTCTAGTTTAAACTTTTGGCAAAGGTATCTAGTCGCTAAATAATTGGAATTTTGGAATTTTTATATTGAAATTTTACTTTTTACTTTTGGAATTTATTTAATGATTCCCTCCTTATAAGTTGCAATAGCGCGATCCCTTGCAAAGGCATGATCAACCATTGGTTCATTGTACCCCAGATCAAATTCAGGAATCCATTTGCGAATGTAGATTCCTTTTTCGTCAAATTTCTTTTGTTGAATTTCGGGATTAAATACTCTGAAATATGGTGCAGCATCGCAACCTGTTCCGGCAGCCCATTGCCAGTTTCCTACGTTTGAAGCCAATTCAAAATCTAATAATTTCTCTGCAAAATAAGCTTCGCCCCATTGCCAGTTAATTAGTAAATGCTTGCATAAAAAGCTTGCTACAACCATTCGTACACGATTGTGCATATATCCGGTTTCGTTAAGCTGACGCATTCCTGCATCGACCATGGGGTAACCTGTCGTTCCGAAACACCAGCGTTTAAAATCGTCTTCGTTATTGCGCCACTGAATTCCGTCGTAAGCCGATTTGAAATTGTGATTTACAACATTGGGAAAACTAAAGAGAATCTGAATGAAAAATTCTCTCCAGATTAATTCACTTAAAAACGTTTGATTTTTCTTGTTTGCCCAATTTACTAATTTTCGAATACTAACTGTTCCAAAACGTAAATGTGGCGAAAGATACGATGTGCTGTCCAAAGCCGGAAAATCGCGAGTTTCTTTATAATTGGCAATTTGAGTTAAATTATGAGGAAGTACTTTTATAATGCTTTCTTCAAAACCTATTGCTGCTAATTTTGGAAACGTAAACTGATTTTTTGCAAAATTTTTTAATAAAGCTTTTGTTTCATATTCTGGGGCTTGTCCTGAAAGATGGTATTTTTCCAGCCATTTGTTTTTGTATGGTGTGTAAATCGTGTACGGAAGCCCATCTGCTTTTGTAATTTCTTTTTCTTCAAAAATGACGTGATCTTTAAATGAAAAAGTTTCGATATTATTTTCTTTTAATAAAGAAGAAACTGCCAAATCTCTTTTGATAGCAAAAGGTTCATAATCTTTATTGAAGAATACTTTTTGAATATCGAATTCTTCCAGAAGTGATTGCCAAACCAGAAGTGTTTTTCCTTTTTTAATTAAAAGTGAAGTGCCAAATTCTGAAAGTTGAGCATTTATTTTTTGAAGTGAAACATAAATAAAATTTACTCGCGCATCATTTTTAGGAAGATTTTCTAAAATTTCATCGTCAAAAATAAATAACGGAATTACGGGAAAATCAGATTGTAAGGCTTCAAATAATCCTGTATTATCTTCTAAACGTAAATCACGTCGAAACCAGAAAAAAGTAACTTTTTGTTTTGTCATTTTATTGATTCTCTTTTTTTTGCCACGAATTCACGAATTTTTCAGTTATTTTAATTCGTGAATTCGTGGCTAATTTTAGATATAATCTTTTAAATCTTAAAATCTGTGGCAAAAAAATAATTTATGCTTTAGCTTTGAATAATCCATCGATTATAGTGCGACGATAATCAAAGATGTTTTTCAGTTTGTTTTTAACTACCAAAGTATTCATGATGCGGCCCAGAAATCCTAAAGGCAATGCATAATGAACTATATCTGTCATTTTTGTCCCATTTTCTGTTGGCTCAAAAAAATGTTTGTGATGCCATAGTGCATACGGGCCAAAACGCTGTTCGTCAACAAAGTATTTGTTTTCTTCAGAAACTGTAATGATCGTCATCCAGTTAATTTTGATGCCGAGAAGAGGTTTTAGCGTATAGGTGATAACTTGTCCGGGATACATACGTTTACCGTCATAATCCTGAATTTCAAAAGTCATATCCTTAGGCGTTATGGTTTGAAGATTTTTTGGACTTGAGAAAAAGTCCCAACATTCTTCAATTGTAGTGTTTAAATGCTGAACTGTTTCTAATTTATATACTTTCATGAAATTAATTATTACGAATTGTTCTTGAAGACACGTTTGCGTTAGGGGTTGTAGTGGAGCTCTTTTTGTGGCAGGCTTTTTCTGCCTGCTGCAAAAAAGCGGGAACGGAAAACCCGCCCGCTTTTTCTGCGGGAACGCCCAAATTATACTACATTTTATAATATTTGAAAGGCACAAAGAGCATTCCGAAACATTCTCCGTGCTCTTTTCCTAAATGTTTATGATGTATTTTATGTGCTTTTCGTAAACCGATGAGGTATTTGTTTTTGGTGTTTTTAAACCACTTAAAACGCTGATGAATCAAAACATCGTGAATTAAAAAATAGCATATCCCGTAAAGTGTAACACCACAGGCGATAAAAAATAAATAGTTGAATCCGCCCTGAACTCCAAAATAAAAAAGAGTTATACTTGGAATAGCAAAAATGACAAAGAAAATATCATTGCGCTCAAAAGTATTTTCGTATTTGGGCTGATGATGATCTGCATGGAAATACCACATTAGACCGTGCATAATGTACTTATGCGTAAGCCAGGTAATGCATTCCATGAATAAAAAAACACCTAAAAAGATTAAAAAAGAAATCATTTTGTATTTGTTGAATTGTTTTGATGTAAAAAAACTAGACCAATTTTAATTTGTAAGTTACAAAAGATTGTGCTAAAAGCCCGGCTTTTGTATAATTTGAAACTCTTATTCTTGAATTTCCAATTTCATAATAAGGTGTATTTTTAAGTTTTTTGAGGAGCTTTTTGTAATAAACATAAGCTGTATAAACTCCAAACTTTGCTTCGATAGGCAATTTTACAATTCCCTGATAAGCAATTCTGAAATCTTCTTCAATTTCTTTGATGATGGCGGTTTTTGCATTTTCATCAAAAGATTTTAAATCAACGCCCGGAAAATAATTTCGGTTTAAAACCAAATTATCATCTTTTAGATCCCGAAGAAAGTTTACTTTCTGAAAAGCCGATCCCAGTCTCATTGCTTCGTGTTTAAGCTGTTCATATTTTTGATTGTTTCCTTTTACAAAAACTTTCAGGCACATTAGACCCACAACATCGGCAGAACCATATATGTAATCTTCGTATTCTGTTTGTGTGTCGTAATTTGATTTAATGAGATCGAGTTTCATGCTTTTTAAAAATGCCTGAACAAGATCATCTGTAATATTATATTGTTTTACAGTATGTTGAAAGGAGTTTAGAATTGGGTTTAAACTAATTCCGTTCTCAATGGCTTTGTAATATTCTTTTTCAAAATCGCTTATGAGGTTTTCTTTGTCGTAATCATGAAATGAGTCGACAATTTCGTCTGCAAAACGAACAAATCCATAAATACTGTGAATACCATCTCTAATGCTTGGTGATAACATATTTACCGCCAGCGAGAAGGATGTGCTGTAGTTTTTGGTTACCAACTTACTACATTTAAAAGAAACTGTATCAAATAGTGATTTCATCTTTTTACGGTCTAATAGATTTTTGAATTAACTCGGCAACCAATTTTCCTGAAATTAAAGCTGGCGGAACACCTGGTCCGGGAACAGTTAACTGTCCCGTGAAATATAAGTTACGTACTTTTTTACTTTTTAGTTTTGGTCTTAAAAAAGCGGTTTGCAATAATGTATTGGCCATTCCGTATGCATTTCCTTTGTATGCATTATAATCTGTCACAAAATCATTTTTACAGAATGACTTCTTAAATATAATATTATTTTTAACGTCTTGTTGTGTAAGTTGCTCAAAACGAGTGATTATTTTTTCGAAATACTCCTCGCGAAGTTCTTCGCTATCGTTTATTCCGGGTGCTAACGGAATAAGGAAAAATCCACTTTCCATTCCTTCCGGTGCTGCTGTTTTATCTGTTTTTGATGGAAAATTGGCATAAAATAAAGGAGCATCAGGCCATTTGGGATGATCGTAAATATCGACCGCATGCTGATTAAAATCTACATCAAAAAATAAAGCATGATGGGTAACGTTTTCTATTTTTTTGTTAAAACCAACAAAAAAGAGTAGGGAAGAAGGTGCAAAAACACGGCTTTCCCAATACTTATCCGAATAAGTTCTGAATGTTTCGTCTAATAAGGTTTCTGTATGATGATAATCGGCACCGCTTAAAATAATATCTGCATTAATGATTTTTCCATTAATTACAATTCCTGTTGCAGTTTTATTTTCGATTATTATTTTCTCTATTGGTGAATTGGTTTCGATCGTAACTCCCAATTCGAGAGCTAATTTTTCTATTCCCCGTATTACATCAAACATTCCGGTTTTTGGATGCCAGGTTCCTAAACCAAAATCGGCATAATTCATAAAATTATAAAACGAAGGTGTTTTAGATGGCTTGGCTCCGAGAAATAGAACGGGAAATTCAAGAATCTGAACTAATCTTTCGTTTTTGAACTCTTTTCTAATGTCGTTGCTGACAGTGCTAAAAAATTGATTGAGTTTTAGAATGGTTTGTGGCGTAATTAATTCTAATGGTGAAACTCCGGGACGATAAACCAATTCTTTAATAGCAATATCATAATTGCTTTTTGCATGACTAATAAAAACTTCAAGTTTTGCGCCGCTTCCTTTTTCGATATTCTCAAAAGTGGATTTTATTTCTTCTAAATTATCATAAATATTAATGAAGTCATTTATCCCGAAATAAACACGATAAGCAGGATTTAACTTTATAAGTTGATAGTAATCAGAAGTTTGTTTGCTAAAGTCATGAAAGAAACGTTCAAATACGTCGGGCATCCAGTACCAGCTTGGCCCCATATCGAAGGTAAAGCCGTCTTTTTTAAATTGCCTTGCACGACCGCCTATTGTATCGTTTTTTTCGTAAATAGTGACTTTGTTTCCTTGTTGAGCCAGGTAACACGAAGCGGCTAACGCAGAGAAGCCTGATCCTATTATTGCGATTGTTTTTGTCATTTGTTTAACAAATATACAAAAACTTTAAACAAAATATTAAATCGATTCTATTGTTTCTTCCATCGAGTCAAAAATTCTGATTCTATCAGGTAGATTTTTGTCTATATGTTCAGTCATTTTACCCATAAGCCATATTTCATTGGTTTTCTGAAGTAATTTTTGCCCCATCGTTTTTACATACTGATTGATAACATTGCGATCAGGCTGAATAGTCATAAAAGAAACAAACGTGATGTTTTCAAAATGTTTGGTAAGATCCTGAAGATTTTCGATTGGCATGCTTTCACCTAAATAAATGGTTTTGTATCCTTTAGATAAAATTTCATATTGCAGATACAATAATCCAATTTGGTGAATTTCGTTTAAAGGGAGTGAAAGAACAAAAATTCTGTCGGTTTTGGTTGGTTTAAGTATTTGAAGGCTTTCTGTATAAATTAAAATCTTTTGTTTGATCAAATGACTCATGAAATGCTCGTTTGCCGGAGTTATCGTTTCAGATTGCCATAGTAATCCCAGTTCTTTTAATAAGGGAAGAAAATGTTCTTTAAAAACTTCCTTAAACGATTTTTCAGAAATAAGCCAGTCGAATGTATTGAAGAAAATTTCCTGGTCAAAATTCATCATTGCCATTTTAAATGAAGTAATGGCGTAGTTTTGAGCATTTTTCTTTGATATAATCTCACGAACTAATTGTGGGATTTTTTCTTCGGGGAAAGTTGAGATTTTAGAAATTTTATAACCGTAATCATGAAGTAAGGTTATATTTAAAAGTTTTTGTAGGCTGTGTAAATTATAAAGACGAATATTGGTATCCGTTCTCATGGGTTCAAGAATATTGTATCTTTTTTCCCAGATACGAATTGTATGTGCTTTTATTCCTGATAGGTTTTCCAGATCCTTTATGCTGAAAACAGTCTTTATGTTGTTTATCATTGTAGATTAATTGGGTGAACAAAAATAAAACAAAATCTGACATTACCTTTAAAACTTGATTAAAATGATGATTTATAAGAACTTTGTAGTATGATACTGATTTAATTTGTCGAGATACAAAATCGTTTTAGTACCATCTTTGCTTCTGTTGTACATTGTTTCGAATTTTGCGCCATAAATAATCTCATTAAATGTATAAGATGTTCGTGCTGCAACTGTATTGCTAAACATATCATCAAAAGTAGTAATGAAGACCAGAATTTCACCGTGAGTCTTTTTGAAATCATCTTCTGTAAAATTATACAACGGACTTTCTTCTGTTATGGCATGTACCAATGTCCAGCTTAATGAAAGCGCATTTATACGGTCTAATTCGAGATCAAGAGTATAGAATTTATTGGTTCTGGCGCCATTTTCTTCAACGCTCATTCCTAAAGTGATTTTTGCTTTTGCATCTGTAAAATTGGTGTTCTTAAAAGGAACAACCCGAATCATTAATGCTTTTTGTTCTTTATAAGGAGAAATTAATGCGTTGTGTGAAAATTTTAAAAAAGCGGTTGGTTTACTGAATCTTCCAAAAAATAATCCTGTCGCAATGGCAAAACTCAATAGACCTATTAAAGCTTCGGCAGCTGATAAAGCGCTGGTCAAAAAACCGGTTGGACTAATATGTCCGTAACCAACGGTGGTAAAAGTTTGTGCACTAAAAAAATAGGCCTGACCAAATTGAGTTAAAACACTTTGCGATTGCGCAATTCCGTCAAGATGTTCTATGCCGATTGCATAGTATAAAATAGCAAAAATAAAATTGATTACAATATAAAAGGAAAATAGGATAAACATGAATTTCCAGTTTGGCATGTCGATCATGGTGTGATACCAACTAATCCGACGCAGTAAATTCATTCCTCTTTTTTCAATATTGGCAGTTCCGTTTTTGTTTACAAATCTTCCTCCGTAACTGTTTGCATTGGTTCCAAAACCAGAATTTTCGTCTGTCTTGGCTTTATTGTTTAGTATTTTAAGAAGTGCCATTGAAAATTAGTTTATCGAACAAATGTAGTAATATCTTTTGTACAGAGTTGGTAGGTAATTAACAGAAAAAGCAACCTGAAAAAAAATGATTTTACAGATTGCTTTGTGTCTTTGTTTATTCAATTTTATTTGCAGAAAGTTGCTCTGTTTTTGATAGCGCTTTGACTTCCTAATTCGATTGCTTTAGAGAAATCTTTACATGATTTCTTTTTTTCTCCCATTTTATTGTAACAAAGTCCTCTAAGATTTAAGGCAACATAATCTTTAGGATTCATCATTAGACAATAAGAGCAATCTTCGACTGCAGCGTCGTAATTCAATAATTTGTACTGTACGTTTGCTCTTCCTGTAAAGGCGTCAGAATTCATTGTGTCTAATTCTATTGCTTTAGTAAAATCAGCAAGAGCGCCTTGTAAATCATTTAATTTGTATTTTGCTACGCCTCTGTTTGCGTAAGCTTCTACAAAATGCGAATTCATGCTGATGGCTTTGGTGTAATCCGCGATAGCACCTTTTGTATTGCCGGCTTCGGCTTTTTTCATCGCCTTGTCAAAATAAGCAGTTGCAGATTGTGCCCATGTAAGGCTGGTAATCATCATAAATGATACGAGTAGTAGGTGTTTCATAAACTAATTTGGGGTTAGGTTAATGGTTGATTAATTTCGAGACGAATTTAGGAAAAGTTTTATTTTGTAAAGTGATTTCTTGTAAAAAAAAAGTGAGGAAATGATGAAATAATTGAGTATGTATTTGCCAGTTTAAAAAACAATTAATAGCAGATATATTTTTGTGTGATAAAATAAGTTTGTAAACTAAATCGAATATATTTACGGAGTGGAAAAACCAAAGAAGGTTTTTTAAATAGACTGCATTGTGCAAATAATAAAGCAAAAAAATAATAATAACCTTAAAACAATTAAATGAAAAAAACATTACTTATTGCAATACTTTTAGGATTTGTAAAATTACAAGGCCAAATTTCTCTTGAGCATTCATATGATAATAGTCTGTCAAATTCGGTACTATATTCTAATTATTCGTTTTCTTTCAATACCGAAAGTGCTACCTATTATTATTACTTTAGTTCGGGTGATAATTCAATCAAGCTATATAATGAAAATCATTCGTTATACAAATCAGTATCATTGCCAATCCCGGCAAGCGGTTATATAAGTATATATGCACCCAGTGACAAATTGTTTAATAATGACGCACTAATCGAATTTATAGTTATGATTTCGGGATCACCAAATCAAATGTATTTATTGAATGAAAATGGAGATGTTATTAATAATTTAGGAGATCGAAACCGGGCAAATATCATTAAGACTAACAACGGGGATTTTAAACTTGTTACATCTAAAAATGACGGTAACATTATCGATGTTTATGCCTTAAACGGTACATTGTCGACAGATCAATTTAATCTTTTGGCTAAATTAAGCCCTTATCCAAACCCTACTGATTCTATTATCAATATTACAATTCCAGAACAAGTAAATAAAAACGCCGATATTAAAATTTTCTCTGCTACCGGAAAAGAAGTAATGAGTCAAAGAAATAATAGTGATTCTAATAAAATAAGTTTAGACGTTTCGTCTTTATCATCCGGTATTTACATTTACAAGGTTGAAAATCAAACCGGAAAGTTTATTAAAAAGTAAATATTGTTGAGTTTGTAAAGTAAAAATCTTCGATAAGATTTTCGAATCATAAAAAAGCCTGAGAATTTATATTCTCAGGCTTTTTTATTTTTTTAAAGCTCTAATTATCTGTGCTTTATTATGATAATATCATCATAAATAAGTTTTAAAAGTATTTTTTCATGGTGTAATTGTAAATAATAATTAATATATTCGTACTATATTTATTACATTTTTAAGCCTTTAAAAGCAAGAAAAAACATCTACGATGCGTTTTTAATAGATAAATGAGCCTCTGTTAAAGCACCTTTTCTAGCAGTAATTTCTTGATTTATACCGAATCGAAAATCGTTAGAAATATTCTTTCAAACATTTATCAAAACCTAATCTTACTACCGACGGATTTTATTTGTCAATGCAAATTCCTGTATTGTGATTTAAAATAACAGAATGTTAGGTAAATAACTATAGATGTGTTAATTGCACTTTTGGAATACTGAATTTAAAAATACTTACGCTTGTTTTTGTTAACAGGTCTCTATAAGCCATTTTATTTATTGAAAAGCGACATATAGCATACTACAGCTTTACTTAATATTATTTATACTTAATCATTAAATCTTATGGAAAACTCTTTAACACTTACGGATGAACAGTTGCTTACAAAAACGCAGCAATATGCATTTAAATATTTTTGGGATCATGCAGATGCAAATTCAGGAATGGCACATGAGCGTCTTCCCGTTTCGAGAGGACCCGGACCCACCGTTACCTCAGGCGGCTCTGGATTTGGATTGATGGCTATTTTGGTAGGAATTGAGAGAGGATTTATTACTAGGGAACAAGGACGCGAGCGTATTGATAAAATTGTTGATTTCTTAACCAACAGTGCGACTAATTACAAAGGAGTTTTTGCTCATTGGATCAATGGGAGTACCGGTGAAACCATTCCGTTTAGTAAAAATGATAATGGAGGTGATCTGGTAGAAACCTCTTTTCTAATGCAGGGTTTGATTACGGTACGCCAGTATTTCAACCAGCCAGTTTTGACAGAACAGAGTCTGGTTGTTAAGATCAATGTACTTTGGAACAATGTAGATTGGGATTATTTTCGATTTGGATCAAACAAGTTGTACTGGCATTGTAACAATGAGCTGCAAAATACTCTCACATTGCAAGTCGTCGGTTGGAACGAGTGTATGATTACTTATATCTTGGCTGTTGCTTCACCAACCCATCCCATAGATCCCAGTTTATGGAAAAACGGTTGGTCAGCTGGTGGTACTTATCATACTAAGAATCAAAAATTTTATGACATTACCCTTCCTATTGGAAGCGGAAGTGAAAAAGGCGGACCTTTATTTTTTTCTCATTATTCATTTTTAGGATTTAACCCGAAAAATTTGAGAGATAGTATTAATGATGTAAATTATTTTCAGCAAAATCAGGCTCATACATTGATAAACAGAGCTTATTGCGAACAAAATCCGCTGGCTTATAAAGGATATGGCGAGAACAAAGCCTGGGGATTGACTGCTTGTGATGGAAATATAGCTTATACTGCACATTCGCCGGGAAATGACAAAGGTGTGATTGCTCCAACAGCTGCTCTTTCGGCAATGCCTTATACGCCTAAAGAATCATTAGCCGCCCTGAGATATTTTTACGAGAAGCTGGGAACAAAGATCTGGAACGAAAAAGCAGGATTTGTAGATGCTTTTAATGAGACCGTCGATTGGACTGATACTTATTATTTGGCTATCGACCAAGGTCCGATTATTTGTATGATCGAAAATTACCGTACAGGTCTGTTATGGGATTATTTTATGTCGGCTCCTGAAATTCAATCAGCATTAGGTAAACTGAGTTTTAAGCCGGATTTTTATCCGCATCCAATAATTAGAGAACCACTTGTATTTGATAATTTTGAAAACGGAAAGATCAACTTTACAAATCAAATAAAAATTAATCCTGTAGCCGATATGCGGGTTACGGTGGTAGATAATCCGGACAAAACAGGATCAAACATAAGCAATAAGGTTCTGAAATTAGAACGTATTGGAAATTCTGTTATATGGGCAGGATTTTTCTGTACTCCAAATGTACCGCTTTCTGAGTATAAGTATTTGTACATGAAATATTATCGCAATAATCCGAATTCTCAGATCAGAATTAATGCTTCAGATGGAGGAAATAATGAATTCTTGTCTCAAAGTCCATTGGATAAACAAAACGAATGGGGAGTAGCGGTATTTGATTTATTGTCAAACAAAGTAAAAAATATCACTATGTTTGGTATTCAGCCTGATTATACAGCTAATGCTGCAATTGGAGATATAGTTTATATTGATGATTTAATTTTTAGCGATACAGAGATTGATATTAATCCTTTCTACAATAACAATCCTAAAGACTTAAAAGCAGTCGACGTAAAGACTAATTCTATTTCTTTATCTTGGGATGCAATTCCCGCAGTAACTTCATACGATGTATTTAAAGAAGGTGTTTTTTATCAAAATGTTACTGCCAACGCAATAACTGTACATAATTTGAATTCATTTGATATTTACTGCTTCGCGGTAAGAGGCAGGGATGACAATCTGGATATTTTGACTAAGTTGAGTAACACTCTTTATGTAACGACCCTTGAGACAAAAGAACATAAAGATCAACGAATGACCTGGTGGCGTGAAGCAGGTTTTGGCTTGTTTTTGCATTGGGGAGGCTACTCTGGACTGGCGGGACACTATACAGGGCCAACTTTAATAAAATCAGGTTCGGGAGTTGGACCTGATTATTGGATGCAGGATTATTATTCAACTTATCGCCCGGAATGGATCAATCCAGACGGAACTATTAAAATTGATCCTGCTACAGGTGAGCCTTACAAACCCGGTCAATATGCCGAATGGATTATGTTTGCAGCCCAGATTCCGAGAAACGAATATAAAACACGCTGGCAGCAAAATTTTACGGCACAAAACTTCAATGCTTCAGAATGGGTAAGAATGGCAAAGGATGCCGGCATGAAATATATTGTCGTTACCGCCAAACATCATGAAGGATTGGCTTTGATGCGCACACATCACGTTGGATATAATATTGAAGATGACACTAATATTTCAGCCGATGTTTTAAAAGACTTGGTCACAGAGGCTCATTCGGCAGGATTGAAGGTTGGATTTTATTATTCTCAATGTCTGGACTGGATGAATCCTGGAGGAATGGGATGGATTCCTCAGAATACAACGCCAAATCATGAAGCTTCCTATCAGGAAAAGGCACAATATACTGATACTATTGTGGTTCCTCATATTCAAACTATGATTAATGACTATGATATTGATCTGATTTGGTGGGATATGGGAGGCTCCAGCACACCCGAATTTCGTTACCGAATGATGAAAGCAATTAAAAACATCCCCGGATCAGATCGTTTGATATTCAATAACCGAATGAATGATGGTTTGACCGCAGACTTTAAAACTCCTGAACAAAGTATTCCCACTATGCCGCCAAACGGAGATGGAACAGATTGGGAAACATGTATGACCATGAATGATAATTGGGGATATGCTGCTCACGATACACGTTGGAAAACCCAAAAAGATTTAATTCAAAAGTTAATTGATATTGTTAGTAAAGGAGGTAATTTTCTTCTCAATGTAGGTCCGGAAGGAGACGGGACATTCCCGCCTGATGCAATCGACAGACTTAATGGATTTGCCTACTGGATGAGTATAAATAAAATGGCTATCGATAAAACCCAATCCAGTCCTTATACTACACAATTACTTTGGGGACGGGCTACCCGCAAAATTGTAGACGGAACACAATATCTATACCTGCATGTATTTGCTGATTATTGGCCTCTGAATGAAAAATTAAATGTTCCTGATCTGCCTGATGGAAGTGTTGTGAAAGCGTATTTCCTTGCAGATATTCACAAAACAGCATTAGATATAACTCCCAATGATGGGTTTTCCGGGTATACTATTTCGGTGCCTGCAGCTCCTCTGGATAATATCAGTACAACCATTGTCTTAGAAATGTCACGAATTGTAGACATTCTTTTCACCTTTGTTAAGCAATTCAAGGATGGGACACTCAATTTAAATCCAATCGATGCTGTTGCTCCTGGATTAAGCATTCAAAATCCGCCGCTTTATGAACTCGGGACATGGATTAATGATGCTAACTTTGCCACATGGCACGTTGAAGTTATTCAATCCGGAAATTTTATTTTAGATGCAGTTGTGTCAGGCTATTCGGGACAGTTTGTGCTAAAAGTAAATGGAATAGATCAGGGACCGTATCCATTTACAATTACAACAAGAGGTTTTGAGAACTATCAAGTCTTAACCATCGGAACAATTAATTTACCAGTTGGTATTTATAACATCGAGCTGCACCGTATTTCGGGCGGAGGATGGGATCCTGTAAATGTGCGTCAAATTTCAATTCATCCCTACATTGATAAAACTCCTATTATCAATCAAAATGCAGATAGAACCCTTGTTGTTGCCGGACAAAATGCCATATTGCACGGAAGTGGTATCGGGATAGGAAACCCACCTTATTACAGCATTGCCGGATGGACAAATCCAGCTGCTTATGCATCTTGGAGAGTGAAAGTGAATGAGGCAGGTATTTATCACTGGCAATGTGAACTGGCAGGTATTTCCGGTAAATTTCAATTGGTGATAAAAGATATTTCAAGTATTATCTATCCGTTTACAACAACTGACAATAGTTTCACAAACTATCAAACCAAGCAATTAGGTGATGTTTATCTGTTCGAAGGAATTTATTACATTGAATTACACCGTATTTCAAACGGAGGATGGGATCCTGTCAATGTACATGAAGTAACCTTTTATCAAGATCTGCTTGTTGATACTGTAGAAGTAACCGATGCAGGTTTGGATAAGACAGAATAAAAGAAAGAAATTGCCTTTAGGTTTTTGGAATTAAAATATCGAAAATTTTGTTGACCAAAAAGCCTGAGAATATAGATTCTCAGGCTTTTTTATTTTTATTTCGACCTTTATTGCACAAAATTCGAATCTTTTATTAATAGATTTTTAGTTTTTAAGCGACTTAGCAGAGGCGTGAAAAGAAAAGTATTTGATTTTCAAGGTTTGTTATAAGTGCTAATAAACTTGAACCTCTTAATTATGTAGTTGATTTTTGAGAGCATACAGTTTGCTTCTAAGATTTTGTAACATTAGAAGATCAGCGGCTTTGTCTTTTGTTCCTGATAAAAAAATGGCTTTCCCGATAGTCATTTTTAGTTCGTGTCCTTGTTTGTTAAACATTTCTGAAATCAGTTTTGAAGTTTGCAACATCGGGTGAATTGATTTTAGCATACTGAAGAAAAAACCATTATTTCCATGAAAATATATAGGTAAGATAGGCACATTCGCTTTGCTGATAATTTTTCCTACTACAGGATGCCATTCCGGATCTGTGATTTTACTCGTCTTAAAATCATATGATGAAACTTCTCCGGCAGGAAATATCGCGACAGGAATACCTTCTGATAAAGCTTTGAACGTCATTTTTAATCCTGTGATACTGGCAGAATTTTGTACATTTTCAAATGGATTTACCGCAATAATACATTTTTCAAGATTTGGAATTTCCTTTAATAAAAAATTCCCCATATACATGGTGTCAGGACGTATTTTCGCAATTGTACTTAATAAGGCTAATGATTCGATACCTCCATAAGGGTGATTAGCCACTACGATAAAGGCTCCTTCACTTGGGATATTTAATAATTCGGCAGCATCATACTTGACTTTTACGCCTATTTTCGTTAAGGCATAATTGGCAAAATCTGCACCTTCAAGATTGCCTGCTTCCTTAACCATTGTATTTAAATTGTTAATTTTCATTACCTTCATTAAATAAGAGGATAATCCCGGGATAGGAATTTTAGAAAGGCCGGCAGCTTCAGAAAATTTTTCTTTGGATATCAATGTCATATGTTATAACTATTAAAGTTAAATGCGAAAACTAATGAAAAACCTAAACGGAATTGAAATTAGTAATGCTATTGTTTATTTGCGAAATTTTTTATTATAACTTATGACTTCAGGAAAGAATTTTAGGTTCTAAAAGTAGAAAAGCTTAATTCATCTATATATTCTTTATTGCAATCACGGGTAAAGATACTCGGATTTTATATGCAAAATTGAATATGCAAAAACATTATGAAGAATGAAGATGTTTATTTTAATGCTGTCTTTGTAATTGTAGAAATAAAAAAAGGTAAAACACATTTATGTATTTTACCTTTTTTTGTGACCACGGTGGGATTTGAACCCACACGCCCTTACGAGCACCACCCCCTCAAGATGGCAAGTCTACCGTTTCTCCACGTGGCCTAAAATGAAAAAAGGTCAAGTAATAAATTACTCGACCTTTTGTGACCCGACTGGGGCTCGAACCCAGGACCCCATCATTAAAAGTGATGTGCTCTACCGACTGAGCTATCGAGTCATATGTTCCTTGAATGCGGGTGCAAATATAAGGAGTTTATTTTATTATTTGCAAGCAATTTTATTATAAATTTGTCTTTTTTTAAACAAAATTTACAATCCCCTAATTTATAGTGTTTTATTAGAATGAAAAAAATCGTCTTATTAGGATATATGGGCTGCGGAAAGTCAACAATTGCCCAAAATCTTTCAAAAATTACCAAAATCCCATTTTTAGATTTGGATAAATGCATCGAAAAAAGAGCCAATTTATCAATAAATGAGATTTTCGAACAAAAAGGAGAAATCTATTTTAGGAAATTAGAACACGAAATGTTTGTCGAATTGCTCCAATCTACAGAAAATAGTATAATAGGTTTAGGTGGAGGAACGCCTTGCTATGCCAATAATCACGAATTATTGAAAAAAGACGATGTTACATCTATTTATTTAAAGGCTTCAATAGAGACTTTATATAATAGATTAATTCATAACAAAAGCAAGCGCCCGTTGATTGCTAATATGAATGAGGAAGAAATGAAAGAATTCATCGCAAAACATTTGTTCGACAGAAGCTTTTATTATAACCATGCACAGCATAAAGTGTCGGTTGATAATAAAACAGTCGAAGAAACAGTTGAAGATATTTTAGAAATTCTAGCTTAAGAAAGCATAATCATTGCCATTGTCATCAAAAATTACCTGAACATGTTCAAGTAAAGAAGTAGAAAGTGAAATTCCTTTAAAATCTGCTTTTACAGGGTATTTTTTATGATTTCTGTCTACAAGTACTGCCGTTTTGAATTTTTTAAGCGGAACGTCTAAAAAATGACGAACGGCGTATATTAAAGTAGTGCCTGAATTTAATACATCATCAACCAATACTAATCCTTTATTGGAGTATTCTGATGCGCTTAATGAGGTTTGTATTGGTAGTTGCGGATTTTGTTTGTCGACCTTAACTTCGCAAAGTGAAATTTTAAGAGTAGAGATGTTGCTTAGGGCCAAAGCAATTTTTTCGGCAAAAATAGATCCGTTAGAAGCGATTCCGGCAATAACAACTTCTTCTTCATCAACAAAAGTTTCGTAAATTTGATACGCAATACGTTTTATTTTATGTTCGATTTCCTGATGTGTTAAGATGATATTTTTGCTCATGATTTTATTTTTTGCTAATATAACTAATTTAAATTCCAATATAAAAAATCCAAATTCCAATTTTAAGAAAGGAAATTCTAATTTTTAATGCTTGGGTTTGTTTTTAGTTTTTTTGAATTTATATATAATAATTAGATACGCTCCGATTTTGGAATTTGAGATTTATCCCGACACTTCGGTATTGGAATTTAATTTTCATCTTCGTCATCAAAAATCTCGTTTCCATATTCGTCAATATCTCTTCGGTCTTTTTTGGTTGGTCTTCCTGTTCCGCTTTTGCGATAGTGCTCTTTAGAAAGTTTTAATAACTCTAAATGTGCATATGCTTCTGCAGGAGTTTCGTTTTTTCGATAGATATCGACAAGTTTTGCCCCAACACGACTTTCAGGAATATCCAAGACAGTAATAATTTGTGTAATTTGATCTTTTCTAAAGGTAATTCTGTCCGTAGGAAAAACTTCTTTAGATGGCTTGGCAACCTGCCCATTTACAGTAATATGGTTTTTTTTACAAGCCTCAGTAACCATGTTTCTGGTTTTGTAATAACGAACGCACCATAGGTATTTATCTATTCTCATAATTTTTCTAAAATCCAAGTTAAATTCTTTACAAAAATAAATCAATATTGTATCTTGCGCACCTAAAAAATTAACAATAATGAATAAATTTAAATATTATTTTGTTTTATTGCTCGCTGGTATTGCAATAGTTTCTTGTAACAAAGGTGACGATGATACTCCTGTTGAGCCTTTAAGAGACTATCAGGAGCAATTTAATACAGATAATGCTAATATTGAAGAATATTTAACTACAAATTATATTACTGTAACAGAAAGTGCCGGTACACCTGAAGATCAGGATGTTGTTATAGATAGTATTACAGATCCTACAACACAGCCTTCTATAATGTCTTATTTGAATAGTGAAACTTTTCCAAAGTTGTTGGCAAAAAATGTTGATTTAGATGGGATTACTTACAAAATGTACTATTTGATTTTGAGAGAAGGTACAGGAACATCACCAATGAATACTGATGGAGTTTTAGCTGCATATAAAGGAGAATATTTAAGTCGTGTTGCTAAAACGGATAAAGCACCTACTTATTTGAAGACTACTTTTTTTGAAGAAGTTAAGTTTCCACAAACAAGTGTAGACTTGTATACGGCGATCGTTGGTTGGGGTGAAACTTTTCCTGAGTTGAAGACAGGAACTTCAACTACGCAGGCGGATGGAACTATTAAATATGAAAATTTCGGGTCTGCAGTTTTATTTATTCCTTCAGGTTTAGGTTATTACGCCGGAAATAATTCGATTCCTTCTTACTCTCCTTTAATTTTTAGTGTTAAGTTTTATGACTATAAAAGACTTGATCATGATTTTGATGGAGTTTTTGATTATCAGGAAGATATAAATGGAGATCGTTATGTTAGAGATTTCAGAAATACGACTTTATATCCAAATGCTCCGGTAAATCCGGATGATACTGACAAAGATGGTATTCCTGACTTTTTAGATGCTGATGATGACGGAGATGGTTTTACAACTTTCTATGAAATATCTAAACCTACTGGTCAAATTGGTAATGTTGGTGGAATTAATTACGGAATAAGTACTTATTATCCTTGGAGTCCAATTGTGGATAATCCAGCTACTCCAAATACAGATGAAACAGAGCCTAGAGGAATTCCAAGAAGACCAACAGGCGAACTTACTAATCCTGCAGCAGCAGAGTCGGCAACAAATCCTAGAAAATATATAGAAACGGATTATACAGATGAGCCAAGATTAAGAATACACTTGGATAATACATATCCTATTAAGAAGCAATAAAAAGGATTAAAAGATAATTTTTTGAAACCTCCAAGTCTTATGATTTGGAGGTTTTTGATTTTTTATAAATCTGATTGTAAATCATTTTTTTCATCAAATTTGAAGAACCTTTTTATAAAATAGTTATCTTGAAATTAAAAAGGGGGTATGTTATTATAAATAATAAGAGAGAATCAATTATGAAGTTAATCGATAAATTAAGTGACTTTTATGACAAGTTAACTAATGCTGATTCAGATTGGAAGAATCGGACGTATGACTTTTATTTATTATTTGGGAATGAAGACGAATCCAAATCGCCTTGGCTGAAATCAAATTGGGACTCCAATTTTAAACCTTATTTTGAAGCAATACTGAATCAGATTGAAAATAATAATGAGACGGGAATTCGTGTAAATAAATACAAAACTGAAAAAAGAGTGTCTCAAAAAGAAAATGAAGAATTCATTTATCATTCTGAAATGAAATTGGGAAGATTAAAGTGGAATGATAAATCGCACGATAAATGGACAATTGAAAATGGGAATAAAGAATACTTTCAAAGTTTTGAACTTTGGTCACCAATTTGGACAGTTTGCGAAAAACGCCAGACACCACCAGAAATCTTTATTTCGATATCTAATGAAAGAAATTTTGATAATTCATCTGAAGTTGAGTTTGGCTATTTTGGAGTAATTGCAATTGCAAAAAGTTTGAATGTTGATGCAAAATCTATTTTGTTTGAACTTTCGAAAAAAGTAAATACAAAAGCAACGGTTGTAAAACATAGAAGATGGGGAATGCCTGAAAAAGAAGGGAAATGGTTTTTTATAAATGGAATTCAGGATACTTTTAGTAATAGTATTTATGAAAAAGATTTACATGCTTTAAATTTCGATGAATTAGAATTTGAGCCAGTATGGGAAATAATTCACCGACAGAAATAAAATAATAGAAAGAAAATAAGACATAAAAAAAACCTCGAAATCACTTTCGAGGTTTTTTGTATAAAGTAAGAAAACTAAAAATTATTTTCTTTTGATAACTTTTTCTACAGCTTCAACAATAGCCTGATTGTTTAATTTGTATTTCTCCATTAATTGTTCTGGAGTTCCAGATTCACCAAAACTATCGTTTACAGCAACAAATTCTTGTGGAGCAGGAGTATTTAAAGCTAATACTCTTGAAATGCTTTCTCCAAGACCTCCAAGAATGTTGTGCTCTTCTGCAGTTACAACACATTTTGTTTTTGCCAATGATTTTAGAATCGCTTCTTCGTCAAGTGGTTTAATAGTGTGAATATTGATTACTTCAGCAGAGATTCCTTTTGCTTCAAGAGCTTCAGCAGCGATAAGAGCTTCCCAAACTAAGTGTCCTGTTGCAACGATTGTAACATCAGTTCCTTCGTTTAATAAAATTGCTTTTCCAATTACGAAAGGCTCATCAGCAGGCATGAAGTTAGGCACAACCGGACGACCGAAACGTAAATAAGCAGGACCATGATGATCTGCCAATGCTAAAGTAGCTGCTTTAGTTTGGTTGTAATCACAAGTGTTAATTACTGTCATTCCAGGCAACATTTTCATTAATCCAATATCTTCTAATATTTGGTGTGTTGCTCCGTCTTCACCAAGTGTTAAACCTGCGTGAGAAGCACAAATTTTTACGTTTTTATCTGAATAAGCAACAGATTGACGAATTTGATCGTAAACTCTTCCTGTAGAGAAGTTAGCGAAAGTTCCTGTAAAAGGAATTTTTCCTCCAATTGTTAAACCTGCAGCAATACCTATCATGTTAGCTTCAGCGATTCCAATTTGGAAAAAACGCTCTGGGTGATTTTTCTTGAAATCATCAAATTTTAAAGATCCAATTAAATCAGCACATAATGCCACTACGTTTTCGTTTTTTTGACCTAGTTCAGTCATTCCCGCTCCAAAGCCTGAACGAGTATCTTTACTTCCTGTATTTGTATATTTTTTCATTTTGTTTTATTGCTGTACGCAGTAGGCTGTAGGCAATAGGCATAAAGCTTATTGCTTAAAGCTTAAAGCTTTTTTTAATAATCGATTTGATCTGCCGAATAGTTTTGAGCCAAAGCACTTGTCAACTGATCGTTGTTTGGTGCTTTGCCATGCCATGCATGTGTGTGCATCATAAAGTCTACTCCGTTACCCATTTCAGTATATAATAAAATACAAACTGGTTTTCCTTTTCCTGTTCTTGATTTAGCATCTGTTAAACCTGCAAGAATGGCATCGATACTGTTTCCTTCTTTAATTTCAAGAACGTCCCAGTCAAAAGCTTCAAATTTAGCACGAATGCTTCCCATTGGTAAAACTTCGTCAGTTGTTCCGTCAATTTGTTTTCCGTTAACGTCTATAGTTGCAATAAGGTTGTCTACTTTTTTAGCAGAAGCATACATGATCGCTTCCCAGTTTTGACCTTCTTGTAGTTCACCATCTCCGTGTAAAGTATAGATTAAATGATTGTCGCCATTTAATTTTTTTGCCTGAGCTGCTCCAAGAGCTACAGATAAACCTTGTCCTAATGAACCAGAGGCTATACGAACTCCAGGTAATCCTTCGTGAGTTGTTGGGTGTCCTTGTAAACGTGAGTTTAATAATCTGAAAGTGGCAAGTTCTGAAACAGGGAAATAACCGCTACGTGCTAAAACGCTGTAAAATACTGGGGAAATATGACCATTTGAAAGGAAAAAGAGGTCTTCTCCAATTCCGTCCATATCAAAACCTTCTTTACGGTCCATAATATTTTGGTATAGTGTTACCAAAAATTCAGTACAACCTAGTGAACCACCTGGGTGTCCTGAGTTGACAGCATGTACCATACGAAGAATATCTCTTCTTACTTGGATAGTTAAATCGCTTAATTGTTGTGTGTTAGGCTTCATTTTGTATGTAAAAGTTAAACTGAAGCAAAAGTAATTTTTATTTTGCGGGGAGACAAATGATTTTTTGTATTAGTTTGATACAATTGTTAAATTATGCTTCTTTTTTTATTGATGTGAAAAAAAACTTCAAAATCTTGTAAATAGTGTATAAAAAAGTTTGCCACACATTAAAAGATTAAATTGATTTTAAAAATCTGTTCAAATCTTTTAATGTGTGGCAAAATAAAGTTGTAAAAATTCTTGTATTAAGGGCAAAAAGGGTTATTCAGTGTCGCCTTCGCTGTAGAAATTGTTTTCTTCGTCTTCAGAACCAATGTCTTCTTGTTCATCATCAAGTTCAGCTCCCGGAATATCTAAGTCATTTCCTAGTTTGTCACTGTTTTGTTTCCATTCATTGTCATAGTTGTCGTTGTTAATGACTGTTCTTTCACCTGAAATTCCTTCCGGATCAATATCTTCCAGTTTTTCTTCCTGATTGTAAATGTCTTCATTTGCCGGATAATCTAGATTATCCAGATTTCTTTCAATTCGTTCTTCGGGTGTTGTGTTTTTATTTTCTGAGCTTATCATGATTTCTATAATTTTAATTGATATTAATTTAGTTTTTCCAGATATTTAAAATTAAGAAATCAATACTCTTATTATGTTACACTTTATTAATGTGGTTGTTGTAACTTTTACATTTAGGTTATTTATCGAAAAGCTGTCAGATGTATGCGTTAGGGATAGAAGCGAAAAGCCCACAGCCTGACGAAGGAAGTGCGAGGACTTGCAGCGGATAGCCCGACCGGAGGGAACGCCCAAACTATTTAAATTCCAAATTTTCTAAAATTCGAAATTCCAACTTTTACATTTTTGCTTTTTAAAGTAAGGTTGGGAATCATTATCTAATTTTCTAATTGACAAATTTTCTAATTAATTAAATTTCCCTGAAATTAGTTTATCTTTGCCGTCCCGAACAATCGGGAGAAAAAAGAAACAGATGAAGTTTGATTTATTACAAAAAGATCCGCAGTCGAAAGCGAGAGCGGGAAGTATTACTACAGATCACGGCGTAATTGAAACGCCTATTTTTATGCCTGTTGGTACTGTTGCTTCGGTAAAAGGAGTACATCAGCGTGAATTGAAAGAAGATATTAATCCGGATATTATTCTGGGAAACACATACCATTTATACCTGCGTCCTCAGACTGAAATTCTTGAAAAAGCCGGTGGATTGCATAAATTCATGAACTGGGATCGTAATATTTTGACAGATTCTGGTGGATACCAAGTGTATTCTCTTTCGAGTAATCGAAAAATTAAGGAAGAAGGAGTGAAGTTTAAGTCTCATATTGACGGTTCTTATCACTTTTTTACACCAGAAAATGTAATGGAAATTCAGCGTACAATTGGTGCTGATATTATTATGGCTTTTGATGAATGTACGCCTTATCCTTGCGATTACAGATATGCACAGCGCTCGATGCACATGACGCACCGCTGGCTGGATCGTTGTATTAATCATTTAGATAAATTACCTTATAAATACGGTTACGAACAAACATTTTTTCCGATTGTTCAGGGAAGTACTTATAAAGATTTGCGTCGTCAATCTGCAGAATATATTGCAAATTCAGGTCAGCAAGGAAATGCAATTGGAGGATTGTCAGTAGGGGAACCTGCTGAGGAAATGTACGCTATGACTGAAGTTGTCTGCGAAATTCTTCCGGAGGATAAACCGCGTTATTTAATGGGTGTTGGAACACCAATTAATATTCTGGAAAATATTGCATTAGGAATTGATATGTTTGACTGTGTTATGCCAACGCGTAATGCCAGAAACGGAATGTTGTTTACGGCAAACGGAACTATCAATATAAAGAATAAAAAGTGGGAAGACGATTTTTCTCCAATTGATGAAATGGGACATACTTTTGTTGATACAGAATATACGAAAGCTTATTTACGTCACTTATTTGCTGCCAACGAATATTTAGGAAAACAAATTGCTACAATTCATAACCTTGGTTTTTATATGTGGTTGGTTCGTGAAGCTAGAAAACATATCTTAGCAGGCGATTTTAGACCATGGAAAGAAATGATGGTTAAAAATATGAGTCAAAGACTATAAAAGAGTTTCAGGTTTGAGGTTTCAAGTTTCAAGTTCCGCACAGAACCTGAAACTTGAAACTTGAAACAAAAAAAACAAAAAGAAATCTATGTTAACAATAATAGATAAATATATTTTAAAAAGATATCTCGCTACCTTTTCGGTGATGTTGTTATTATTTGCCCCTATCGGAATCGTGATTGACGTTTCTGAAAAGGTAAATAAGATGTTGGAAAACAAGATTCCGTTTATGGATATTGCGTTCTATTATTACAATTTCACAATCTATTTTATCAATTCCTTATTTCCGATATTTTTGTTTTTATCGGTAATTTGGTTTACTTCGAAATTGGCTAATAATACAGAGATTATTGCTATTTTGAGTTCGGGAATTTCATTTACACGCTTTTTACGACCTTATATTATTGGTGCAACAATCGTTTCTATTTTTGTATTGTTGATGGGATTTTTCATCGTTCCTGCCGCCAGTGAAGGATATAATAATTTTAGATATACCTATTTAAAAGGAAATGGAAAAGAGCTCATGCGGGGTGAAAACACCAATGTTTACAGACAAATTAATGATAACGATTTTATTTTTGTAAACAGTTTTAATGAAGAATCGAAAACTGCTTTTAATTTTACGCTGGAGCATTTCGAAAAAGATAAATTAAAATATAAAATTACAGCGAGCCGCATCAAATGGGATCCGAAGAAGAAAACATACACCATGTATGATTACACTAAAAGAACACTTGGAGACCTGAACGATGTAATTGAAAAAGCTCCTGAAAAAAATACTGCTTTTAAGTTTGAATTAGAAGATTTAACTCCGGTAGTTTATATTGCCGAGACCTTAACTTTGGGTAAGCTTTATAAATTTATCGAAAAAGAAAGAAAACGTGGTTCCGGAAATGTAAATACTTATTTAGTAGTTCTTTATAAAAAATATAGTGTGCCGGTTTCTGCATTTATCCTTACAATTATTGCTGTTGCCGTTTCGGCAATGAAACGTAGAGGAGGAATGGGGATGAACCTTGCGATCGGAATTGCAATTGCCTTTTCATTTGTGTTTTTTGATAAAATATTTGGTACTCTTGCCGAAAAATCTACTTTTTCACCTTTACTAGCTGTGTGGTTCCCTAATATGGTTTTCGGAATTCTGGCAGTTTATTTATTACGTAATGCGAAACGATAATTTAAAAAGTTATTTAAATCTTCATTTAATTGTTTTTATCTGGGGTTTTACAGCCATTTTAGGAGCTTTAATAACAATTGATGCCGAAAATTTAGTATGGTTCAGAATGTTTCTTGCAGGGATATTTCTTGCTGGTTTCATTGTCTATAAAAAGCAGTCTTTTATAATATCAGCCCAGTCTTTTGCCAAATTAATTTTTGTGGGATTGTTGATTGCACTTCACTGGATTTTCTTTTTTAAGGCCATTCATGTTTCTAATGTTTCGATAACCTTATCGATATTTTCTTTGGGTGCTTTTTTTGCCTCTTTATTAGAACCGCTTTTTTACGGAAGAAAAATATTATGGTATGAAGTTTTCTTCGGATTGATAATAATTGGAGGTTTAGCCTTAATTATGCAGGTTGAGGTTAAATACTTAAGCGGAATGTATTATGCTTTGGCTTCTATTATTTTAGGCGTTTTGTTTACCTTAATGAACGGAAAATTAATATCTGATCATGAACCTTCTGTAATTACATTTTATGAATTTGGTGCAGGAGTTTTCTTTATTTCTATTTATTTTTTGGTACAGGGAAAATTCACGGCTGATTTTTTTACAATGTCAGTAAACAATTGGGTTTTATTACTCATATTAGCATCGGTTTGTACGGCTTATGCGTTTACGGCTTCGGTAAAAGTAATGCAGAAGCTAACGCCTTATACAGTAATGTTAACCACTAATTTAGAGCCTGTTTACGGTATTATGCTAGCTTATTTTATTCTTGGAGGCAAAGAAAAAATGAGCACAGAATTTTACATTGGTGCAATCATAATTGTAATCACAGTTATTCTAAATGGTGTTTTTAAACATTATCAAAACAAGAAGAATCTGTAATACTTTACTTATTTATAAATTACATTTTTACATTTTAAACACGAATTAATCATACGAATAGTATAATATTTTTATATTTGCGGTTCGATTTACAAACAAAATTCAAAAATCCATGGAATATTTAGATTTTGAGCTTCCAATAAAAGAACTTGAAGAGCAGTTAGAAAAGTGTGTTATAATTGGGAAAGAATCTGATGTTGATGTAACACCAACTTGCAAGGAAATCAACAAAAAATTAGAACAAACAAAAAAAGACATATATAAAAACCTTACGGCGTGGCAAAGAGTCCAGTTGTCAAGACATCCTAACAGACCTTATACTTTAGATTATATCAGAGCAATTTGCGGTGATACCTTTTTAGAACTTCACGGAGACAGAGGTTTTAAAGATGATAAAGCAATGGTTGGTGGTTTAGGAAAAGTAAACGGACAGTCGTTTATGATCGTAGGTCAGCAAAAAGGATATAATACAAAAACACGTCAGTACCGTAATTTTGGTATGGCAAATCCTGAAGGATATCGTAAAGCTTTGCGTTTGATGAAAATGGCAGAGAAATTCGGAATTCCGGTTTTAACTCTTGTAGATACTCCAGGTGCATATCCAGGACTTGAAGCTGAAGAAAGAGGGCAGGGAGAAGCTATTGCCAGAAATATTTTTGAAATGGTTCGTTTAAAAGTGCCAATCATTACCATTATTGTTGGTGAAGGTGCTTCTGGTGGAGCTTTAGGAATAGGTGTTGGTGATAAAGTATATATGTTAGAAAATACTTGGTACTCTGTAATTTCTCCGGAATCATGTTCTTCTATTTTATGGAAAAGCTGGGAATACAAAGAACGTGCAGCTGATGCTTTAAAATTGACATCATCTGACATGAAAAAACAAAAATTAGTTGATGATGTAATTCCTGAACCACTAGGTGGAGCTCACTATGACCGCGAAACTACTTTTAAAACAGTAGCCGAATATATTACAAAGGGATATAACGAATTGAAAGACTTATCAACAGCCGACTTAATTGCTCAGAGAATGGACAAATATAGTAATATGGGCGAGTACAAGGAGTAAATTCTTACAATAATATTTAAAATCCGAAGCCCTACAGTTTCGGATTTTTTTTTGGTTATCAACAAAAAAAACTTATTTATAAACAATTAATAGTTATAACTCGATAGCAATTTTTTTTTAAATTTTGTTACTTTCGCTATATGGAAAATTTCAAGAACATAAACCCTGTAAAGGTAGATAAAACCACCATTATTAATTTAGAAAAAGGAAAGTTACCGCCGCAAGTACTTGAATTAGAGGAGGCTGTGCTTGGTGCAATGATGATTGATAAAAAAGGTGTGGATGATGTAATTGATATTTTGCAACCGGATGCTTTTTATAAGGATGCACACAAATATATTTTTGAAGCGATTGTGCAGCTTTTTACTGAAACGCAGCCGATTGACTTATTAACCGTTTCGGCTCAGCTGAAAAAAAATGGAAAATTGGAAGTTGCAGGGGGGGATTTTTATTTAATTCAGCTTACGCAAAAAATTGCCTCTTCGGCGCATATTGAATTTCACTCACGTATCATACTTCAAAAGTTTATTCAGCGAAGTTTAATTCGAATTTCTTCTGAAATCATTGAAGCGTCTTATGATGAAACAGCAGATGTATTTGATTTACTGGATCAGGCCGAATCAAAATTATATGAAGTAACACAAGGAAATATTAAACGAAGTTCTGAAACAGCGCAAAGTTTAGTTTTACAGGCAAAGAAACGTATTGAAGAAATTGCCGGAAAAGAAGGATTGAGTGGTGTTGAAACCGGTTTTACTAATTTAGATAAACTGACTTCGGGATGGCAACCAAGTGATTTAATTATTATAGCGGCCAGACCAGCGATGGGAAAAACCGCATTTGTACTTTCAATGGCCAGAAATATTGCTATTGAGTTTGGACATGGAGTGGCGTTATTTTCTTTAGAGATGGCCTCGGTTCAGTTGATAACAAGGTTGATTTCATCGGAAACGGGACTGTCATCGGAGAAATTACGTACCGGTAAATTAGAGCCCCATGAATGGGAAATGTTAAGTACTAAAGTAAAAAACTTAGAAAAAGCACCATTGTATATTGACGATACGCCGTCGCTTTCTATTTTTGATTTAAGAGCAAAATGTCGTCGTTTGGTTTCACAGCATAATATCAAAATTGTCATTGTTGATTATTTGCAATTGATGACTGCTGGTGGAAATGGTAAAGGAGGAGGAAATCGTGAACAGGAAATTTCTACAATTTCCCGAAACTTAAAAGCTTTGGCAAAGGAGCTAAACGTTCCGGTAATTGCACTTTCGCAGTTATCTCGTGCCGTTGAAACGCGTGGTTCAAGTAAGCGTCCGTTGCTATCGGATCTTCGTGAATCTGGAGCAATTGAACAGGATGCCGATATTGTTTCATTTTTATATCGACCAGAATATTACAAAATTGACGAATGGGATGATGATGAGGCTTCCCCAACTGCTGGTCAGGCAGAAATAATGATCGCCAAACACCGTAATGGTGGTATCGAAAATGTTCGTTTGAAATTTATTGGACATCTTGGGAAATTTGATAATCTTGATGATTTTTCAGGTAGTTATGACGATTTACCATCAAAAATGAATCATGATGATAACCCGTTTATCACTAAAAACCTGCCTTCAGCAAATGAAGCATTCGGAAGTAATCTGAATGATGACGATGATGACAGCGATGTACCGTTTTAATTTTAAAATATAAAAGAAAATCTTCAAGAGTTTTTAACTGCCTTGAAGATTTTTTTTTCGCTAATAATTTAGATTTTTAGTACACTATTTTGCACAAATAATATTTCTTAGATAAGAATTAATTCGGTAGATTAGCCAAACTATTAACAAACCAATTGATTAAATCTAATATTATTAACTAATTTAAAATTGTAAATTATGAGCGAAGAAACCTTTCCCGGACCAATTCAAATTCCATTAAAAATAGCTAAAGAATGGGAGAAGAGATACGAGGATGACACCACCGTTGAAGACCCGAAAGATAAAGTCAAATCTTATTTGATCCCACGTGAAAGTTTAGAATTTGTATTACAGCTTGATGCAGATGCAGTTCGTGCTTACATAGGTATAAATGATCAGGGAGAAAAGACATTACTTTTTGTTGGAGCAAAATTTGATAAGGAAACAGGTCAATATATTGATGTCTACGGACCACCTACATCTCAACAAAACAGATCGGCTGCAGAAGAGATTGTTTATGATGGTGTAAGATCTTGCCCTCCATATTGATTTTTAAATTATATTAAAGTGGATGATTTTTTAATTTATTCAGGATATTTAATTTTATTATTAAACCTAATATTATATTCATATAGCTTTTTCCGTAAGGGAAAAGCTAATGTTTTTTTTGTTGCTTATTTAGCCTTTGCTTTTTTAATGCAGTTTTCGATGGAGGTAATGTATTTCCTAAGAATGAAGAATCAATTTGTTATCAATATATTTTTTGCTGGTCAAATGATACTATTAGGGTTGTTCTATAATTCATTATTGCAGATTAAGAATCAAAAAATATTTGTTAAAACTACATTAGCAGTTTCATTATTAATTTTTGGATTCCAATTAGTTTTAGATCCTTACCAGTTTGTGAAACTTAATTTATTCGAAATTATTTTAACCTCTTTGCTGCTGGTTGTTTATGCTTTGATTCATTTTTACAATATGCTTACAGATAATAAAAAATACTATTATGTTAGTTTTGGTTTTGTAATGTATTTATTGTCAAGTACAGTTTTGTTTTTAGTTGGAAATCTTTCATCAGGACTTAATAATGATGTTAAATTTTTGACCTGGATAATGAATGCATTTTTAATTTTGGTTTTGCAATTCTTTATTTTATACGAGTGGATAAAAAGTTTTTCAGCCAAAGCTTCATTAGTTTAATCACAATTCTGTAATAAAAATTTTGCTATGAATGCTAGTACAATTCCGGAAAAAGAACTTGTTGCAGTTATTTTATATATTTCCCTTTTCTTTATAATTGTTGCTATTATACTGATAGTATTTTTCTATTTCTCAAGAAAAAAAATAATTCAGAAAGAACTCGAAAAAAAAGATTTAGTATTACAATACCAAAAAGAGCAGCTTCATGCTATTATTCTAACACAGGAAGAAGAACGCAAAAGAATTGCTCAGGACCTTCATGATGATATTAGTTCAAAATTAAATATAGTGTCATTGAATAGTCATTTATTAACTTCTCCAAATTTAACAGAAGCTGAAACTATTGAAATCACAGAAAATATAATTGCTCTAACTACAAAAGCTTTAGAGAATTCCAGGAAAATTGCCCACAATTTATTGCCCCCCGTTTTCGAAAAATTTGGATTAAATGCTGGTGTAGAGGAATTATGTGAGGAATTTGAAAGCAGTAAAGCCGTAAAAGTTTATTACAAAAATGAAATTGATTTTGATGAAAACGAAATTGATCGTCATTTACATGTTTTTAGAATTTTACAGGAATTGATGAATAATTCGTTGCGACACGGAAAAGCAACCGAAATTTGGATAGCTTTTAAGATTATAGACGAAATAAATACTTGTAACTATGAAGATAACGGCATCGGTTTTGATTCTCAAAATATTGAAAATCAAAAAGGACTAGGTATGAAAAATATTGATAGCAGAATTTCTTTTTTGAATGGAACAATTAAAATAAATTCTGAAATTAACCATGGTATTGCGGTAATGTTTACTTTTTAAAGCTCTTTTAAGATTAATAGTTGTATTTGATCAATAAAATAGATTGCTTTTTCTCATTTTGTAAAGCATATTTTGTAATTTCGAAATTCCAAAGAACCAAATACATAAATAAAATGAGCAGCATTGTAAAAATTGCTTTAGTCGATGACGAAGTTTTATTTCGGAAGGGAATTGCTTTTTTATTGCAAAAAGAAGATAATTTTGAAATTATTTTTGAGGCTTCAAACGGAGAAGAGCTTATTTCCAAATTAAATAGCAGCGAATCAAAGCCCGATATTATTATAATGGATTTGAAAATGCCTGTTTTAAATGGTGTTGAGGCCACAAAAATTATTCGCAAATCTTATCCTGATATCAAAATAATTGCGCTAACCAGTTATGACACAAAATCATTTGTAGCAAATATGATACAGGTTGGGGCAGTTGCTTATTTAATAAAAAACACAACCCCCAAAGATTTAATTCATACCGTTAATGAAGTAGCAAAAAAAGGGTTTTATTACAGCCAAATAGTTTTAAAAACAATTCAGGAAACTATTGTTTCATCTAAAAACTCAAAAGGAAATTTAGAAACCGGTTTTCTTTCACCTCGTGAAATAGAAATTCTTCAACTTATCTGTCTGCAAAAAACAACCACAGAAATAGCAGATCATCTTTTTTTAAGTCCGAGAACTGTTGAAGGGCACCGAAATAATCTGCTGCTTAAAACTGAATCCAGAAATATTGCCGGATTAGTTGTTTATGCGATTCAAAACGAAATAGCAGTTTTAACAATATAAATTTTAGCTGGTTAAGAATTGAATTGACAATACATAATAAACAATTATTATCATTATTAGGGCGCAAATACCTATTTTCTGTAATATGCTTAATCCTTTTGGTTGGTTTTTACTGCCATTAAATTTCATTGTTAAATTTTTCACTGATTCATTAATCGATTATTTCTATAAACAAATTTAAATAGAAACTATATTTTCATAATACGTGTTTATACCTGATTTTGCATTATAAATTTTTAATTTCAAAATTATTTTAACTTCATAGTTGCTTAGTTTAGTAAATTACCCTAAGCTATTGTGTTTTTTAATTCTTCCTTTATATCTTTACTAAAATAATTTATAATGCATAAAAGTTTAGCTTACATATTTATATTTCTTTTTTCTTTGACTGTTAAAGCTTCATTTCTTCTACTTCCAATGGATGAAACAACACAGCAAAATCATCTTAAAGCATATGGAATTACATACTGGTGCTTAAGTAAAGATTACAAAGCCAGCTGGTTGCTAAATTATAGAGGTGGCTCTTTTTTGCTTCCTGATGTTGAAGAAATCCGAAAAGAATGTCAAATTCGTGGAGTAAGCTTTGAAGTGCTTTCAGACAGTGAAGAAGCTTCGATTTTAAATGAAATTTCCAGTCCTTCTCAAAATATGGAATCTGTGATTCTCGAAAAAGCACCAAAAATAGCTGTTTATACACCAAAAGGTAAACAACCCTGGGATGATGCGGTGACATTGGTTTTAACATACGCCGAAATACCCTTTACACCAATTTATGATGAGGAAGTTTTAAGTGATCAATTACTGCTATATGATTGGCTGCACCTGCATCATGAAGATTTTACAGGACAATATGGGAAATTTTATGCTGCATACAAAAATACACCTTGGTATATTGATCAAAAAAAGGATGCAGAGGCTTTAGCGGCAAAATTAGGATATTCAAAAGTATCACAAGAAAAAGGAGCTGTGGCAAAAAAAATAAGAGATTTTGTTATTGGCGGTGGATTTATGTTTGCAATGTGTTCTGCAACTGATAGTTTTGATATTGCGCTAGCCGCAGATGGTGTAGATATTTGCGAGGCAATGTTTGACGGGGATGCAAGCGAACCAAATTATCAATCGAAATTGAATTTTGGAAATTCGTTTGCTTTTAAAAATTTCACATTAGAGAGACGTCCCGAGCAATATGAGTTTTCAGATATTGATATGACTTTAAAACGCAGAATTCCAATGGAAAAAGATTATTTTTCTTTGATGGAATTTTCAGCAAAATGGGATCCGATCCCGAGTATGTTATGCCAAAATCATACACAATTAGTTAAAGGATTTATGGGGCAAACTACTTCTTTTGATTCTGCTTTAGTAAAATCAAATGTTTTAGTAATGGGTACCTGCGAATTAAATGGAGAAGCAAGATACATTCATGGGGAAAAAGGAAAAGGAATGTTTACTTTTTTTGGAGGCCATGATCCCGAAGATTTTCAACATCAGGTTGGTGATCCGCCAACGGTATTAGATTTACACCCTAATTCGCCAGGTTACAGATTAATACTTAATAATGTATTATTTCCTGCAGCCAGAAAGAAAAAGTTGAAAACGTAATTAGTTTAAGGAAAATTCAAACCAAATCGGAATATGATCTGATATTTTTCGGGCTTCTTGCAAGGAATCAAACGTTTTATAAAATGGAATTATCCCAGAGTTAATATATTTTAAATTATTTTTCTTATAAAAAATATTGTCAAACTCAGATGCCAGACAGATATTATCTTTGCATTCTTGTTTTAATGTTGTCTTTTGTTTTTCTAAAATAGGAGAGAACCCCATTTTTTTCAATGGATTAAAAACGGTATGTGATTCCGGACAATTAAAATCCCCAATAAAGACTAATTTTAGGTTTGGATATTGTTGCGGTAAAAATTTAAAATACTTGATTTCTTTTTCAGGCTGTTTCTTTTTGGTAATAGCATGAAAATTAACTAAAGTAAGTGTTTTTTTGTCGATTATAAAAGTGGCAAAATAAGGTTCGCGGTCAATTTCTAAATGATATTTTTTTTCCAGCCAGGTATTGCCTTGAAGTTTTGCTTTTGATGTTTTCCAGATATAGGCATATCTTTCCTTTTTGTAGCTGTCACCACTTGTAGGATTGCTAACGCTGTAGTCCCATTTTATTCCTTTTTCATTCAGAATTTCTGCCAGTTTTGCCACTGCCTGAGCACCTCCATAACCTGCTACAACTTCCTGAATTGCTATAATATCGTAGTTACGAATCGTATTAGCTATAATGTTTAACTCAGAATCTGTTTTTGATTTTCCAAAGTTTTCTAAATTCCAGGAAAGAATTTTTACCTGTGAAAATGAATGAAGTGTAAAGAATAAAATTAAAAGGATTAGACTGTTTTTCATGTAATGTTTAAAATATCAAATATAAACCATTTCCAGATTTAAGAATCAATCTGGTATTTTTAATTTTTTTGATACTTTAATTCAGCAGCTAATGTTTTTTATATCTATTCTTTAAAGCAGTTGATATAATTATTATTTGTAAAACTAAAAGCGCTGGTATGAAGATCATTTTCCAGTTAATTTCTAACCATCCTGTTTTTTCTGACACTAAAGCAAAGCTAATAGATAGGAATAGACAGAGTAACATTGTTTTCATTATAATTTTATTTTTTGTTGTATAAAATTTGGAAATAAATTTCCGGTATTGAATCTCATCTGAATCGATATCTGAATGTGGTTTCATTTTGTAGGTTAAGGGGTTTTAAGCAAACTTAAATCTATAAATGACAATTTCCTTACGGGAAACCGTAAAACCATATAATTACACAAGACCAAAGTCTTTTGCAATTGCAATTAAATGAACATTATTGTTAGCCTTAAAGTAAATTTTTAATTTATTAATTCTTTTTTCCAGACTACTGGTTCCATTTGGAGCTATTGAACTTGCTTTGAATTCGCTGGAAATATTTTCTAATGTTAAGCCCTGAGCTAATAATTTTAAAATAGAAATGTCATAACTTTCTATTTCGATCAAAGTTTTATCATTGAAGCTAAAAGATAAATCCGATGAAAGAATTTTTTCTTCGTTTTGAAATGTTCTTTCTATTGCTTTTTTTAATTCGTTTATGCTATTTCTGCCTTTTGAAACATATGCATTAATTTTGAGATCATTAAATAATGATTTTATTCGGTATGATTTATCTTCAATCGAGAATACAATTTTTTTAAGTTTAGGCTGAACTGCATTAATAGCCTCTACTAAATCTTCTCCACAGGTTAAATTTACTTTACGATGATCTGATTTAAAAGACAAATCGGTAATTAATAAATCGTATGGTTCATTATCATTTAAGGCTTTTTTAATTTTCAAAATCCCATCATCACAATATTTTACATGATCAATTACAGGAACTTTCAGTTCTTCAAGTACTTGAATAACAGCTATGCTAATACTATCTAGATCTTCGGCAACTAAAACTTTTTTGTACATATTGATTGTTTATAAAGGGAACGAGAAACTTAATTTAAAACCTTTTTTAGAATTTTTGTCAAAAGTAATGGTTCCATTTATAGTTTTTATACGGTTTTCCACATTTGCTAAACCATTTTTGAAAATTATCGAAGAATTTTCATTCCCGGTTCCGTTATCATTATAATCTACAGAGATGTTTTTATCCTTTATTTTAAAGGTAATGCTTACTAAAGTGGCGTTGCTATGTTTTTTCAGGTTATAAAATAATTCTTGTAAAACGCGGTAAAGGATTATTTTTTTGTTTTTTTGAATTTTATTCCATGAAATCAAATCAAATCCATTCAGTAAAATATGAATATTAGGCGTCTTAAACTCGGCAATCATTTCTCTTAAAGCAAAAGGATAATTTTCATCAGTAGCAATTTGGCTGTTTTCTTTAGAAATATTTCGTGTTCGGGAATACATAATTTCTAAATTATTTAATAATTGATCCTTGTTTGTATCAATTTCCAAATCTTTATGCGTTACAAACTGAAGTGTTTCATAAACATTATTAGCGAGTTCGTCATGTAATTTTTTAGATATTCGCATTTCACTTTGATAAATTACCTCATTTGTTTCCTTTTTTTCTTTTGATTTTAAATGAAAATAAAAGAATGTAATGAATCCCAGAATAAATGCAATGATAATATAAGAGATAATATTTCGTTTTTTTTGTCTTTCTAACTGTAATTCATAGGTTATTTTTTGAGCTTTTAGCTTCAGGTTTTCATCTTTGTCTGTTTTCGAAATATATTTAATATTAGTAAATTGGTTTTTTGCACTTTGTCTTGCATTAGTAATACTATCAACAAGTTTTATATAAGCTGATGAATGTTGTTTCAAATCATTTCCATCACTATATTTAATTAATAGCGAGAGGGCAATAACTTTACTTTTTGGATTATTTACTTTTAATGCATGCTTGTATGCTTTATCTGCATAGACTTTGGATAAATTAGGATTGCTTTTTTCAAAAAATATAGAGAGATGTTTATATGTCAATACTAGGCCTTCTTGGGTTTCAGGTTTTAATCTAATTCTTAAGGCTTGATAAAAACAATCTAATGCTTTTTTAGGGTTTCCCAGCTTATAATAACAATACCCTAGATTGTCTATTACAAAAGAATAAATATTATGATTTATTGCATCATATTTTGAAACGTTTTTTTGTGAGGCTAGTATAAGCAGTATCTTTTTAGCTTCTTTATATCTGCCTTGTTCCATATAAATTGCAACTAAATTATTTAAGGCAGTAAATTTTCTCCATGCACTGGTTTTTAGTGCTATAGCTTTTTTGAAGTATAAAATAGCATTGTAATTATCGTAATTATTGCTATATACAATTCCTAATAAATTATAGACAATCCATGAATATCTGGGATTTTTAATTTTTTTTAAGTAAGGCAATGCTTCCGTTGCATTTTCTTCACTAGCAATATAATTTCCTTGTTCTATTTGAAGTTCAGCGATACAGGATAATGCATAAACATAATCTATAGTATTTGTATTAGGATTGCAAAGTTTTTTAACTTTGTTAAAAACATAGATTGCACTATCACTTTTATAAGCATCAAAATATACATCGGCTATATCAGTAAGTCTTTTTATTTCTTTAGTATTATCCTTTTTTACATGTTTTAAAGGTTTTTTGCTTTTATAAGAATAAAATAAAATTACGCTCCCAATTAATAATAGAGATAGAAATATCATGAGATATTTCAGGGCAGTTTTGTTTTGAAAGAAATAAAAAGTTTTTGTCATGATTATAATGGGAATTTAAAAAAGACTTTAAATCCTTTGTTTGGCTGCGAATCAATATTGATTTTTCCTTTTATTGCCAGAATTCTGTTTTCGATATTTTGAAGACCGTTTCTAAAAGTTACGTTGTTAAGATCACAACCTTTACCATTTTCAGTATAAGAAACAGTAACACTTTGATCTGTTTTTTTGAAAGTTATGCCAATTAAAGAAGCATCACTATGTTTTTTTGTGTTTACAAGTAGTTCCTGTAAAACCCTGTAAACAGTTATCTTTTTGTTCTTTTCAATTTCATTCCACGAAATAGTTTCCAGGCCGTTCAATATAAAGTTTATGTTTGGATCATTGAATTCCGAAATCATTTCCTTTAATGCAATACTATAGTTTTCATCTGTAATAATAGTACTGTTTTCCTTTGAAATATTTCTTGCTCGTGAATAAATGACTTGTAAATTATTTAATAGCTGGTCTTTATGTTCAATTAGTTCAATATCTCTATTTTGGGCAAAAGTCAGTGTTTGATAAACATCGTTTGCGAGTTCATCATGTAGTTTTCTTGATATTTGCATTTCACTTTTATAAATAGCTTCATTTTTATCTTTTTTTGATTTTGAAGTTAAATAGTAGTATAGAAATATAATTATTCCTAAAGCGAAAATTATAATTACCGAAGAAATTAAATTTCTGCTTTTCTGTTTTTCTATTTGTAATTCGTTTTCAGCTTTTTGAGATTTGAGTTGAAGGTTTTCTTTTCTATCTTTTTTTGAGTCATACTTAATATATGCAAATTGATTTTGAGCTTTTGACCTGTTTGTAATAAGACTGTCAATTATTTTGATATAAGCTAATGAATATTTTTTTAATTCATTTCCTTCCGTTTTTTGAATTAATAAGGCAAGACCATTAGCTTTAAATGTTGCATTATTTACCGCACATGCAGTTGTGTATGATTTTTGTGCATAAATTTTGGAAAGTTTTAAATTGCTTTTTTCATAAAATATGGCTAGATATCTATAAGTAGTCATTAATTCAAAATCCCGTTTATATTTAAGTTTTATTTTTAAACTCTCCGTAAGATATTTTAAAGCTTTTGGATTCCCGAGTTTATAATAACAAAATCCTAAATTATCTAATAACATTGCATAATGGTTAATGGTCCGAAGACTATCAGTATCATGTTTGATTTCTAGAGTATTTATTGGTTCTAATATTTGAACAGCTTTTTTATATTTTTCTTCTCCTATATAAATATTAGCAATGTCATTTAAAATTTCTGCTTTTTTAAAAGGCTTTTTTGCTAGTTTTAAGGCTTTTATGTGATAATTTATAGCACTTGTGTTGTCATATTTATTATAATAATTATAAGCTGTTATAGTGTAAACGTTATAAGTAAATTTGGGATTTTTTAATTTTTTTAAATATGGAAGTGTTTTAGTCAATGTTTCTTCACTGGCATTATAATTACTGGCATTTTGTTGAATCTCTGCTATTGAGATAAGGGAGTAAATATAGTCTTCTAAATAATCTAATTTTGGGTCACAAAGTTGTATTGCCTTATTGTAATAAAAATATGAACTGTCTGGTTTATTATCAAAAAGAAAATCTGCCTTTTGTATCAGCTTTTTGATTTCACTTGTTTTGTCTTTTCTCTTAATTTTTAATGGTGTTTTATTTTTATATGAATTTAAAATAACCAATAAAAGTATAGAAATAGTTATAAGAAGATATTTAAGAATCTTCTTATTTGCAAAAATGTAGAAAGCCTTTTTCATCATTACAAAGGAAATTCAAAAAAGACTTTAAATCCTTTATCAATAGCTGAATCAACATCAATTTTTCCTTTTATAGCAAGAATTCTGTTTTCTACATTATGAAGACCATTTCTAATTGTGATTTTATTCAGATCAATACCTTTTCCATTATCAGTATAAGTAACAATAACACTTTTATCAGTATTTTTAAAAGTAATGACCACTAGGGTCGCATCACTATGTTTTTTCATATTTACAAGTAATTCCTGTAATACTCTGTAAACTGTTATTTTTTTATTTTTTTCAATTTCATTCCAATAAATCGTTTCTATGCCATTCAATAATATATTAATATTTGGAGTATTAAATCCGGCAATCATTTCTTTAAGGTAATAGATATATTCGTCTGTGGTAATAATTGGACTATTCTCTTTTGATATATCTCGCGTTCTTGAATATATTAAATCCAGATTTTTTAACAATTGATCTTTATTTTCCGCCAAAGAAAGGTTTTTATTTTCGGCGAAAGCCATTGTATGATAAATGTCGTTAGCAAGTTCATCATGAAGTTTCTTTGCAATACGCGTTTCACTTTTATAAGTAGCTTCTATTTTTTCTCTGTTTCCTCGTGAAGTTAGATAGAAATAAAGTACCAGAATAAGACTTAAACTTAGTGCTATAATAATATATGAAATAATATTTCTATTCTTTTGCTTCTCTAATTGAAGCTCATTTTCGGCCTTGTGTGTTTTAAGTTTTAGATTTTCGTCTTTCTCCTTCTTTGAATCGTATTTGATTCTTGCAAATTGATTTTTAGCTTTTTGTCTTACTTCAAAAATACTGTCGACCAGATTAACATATATTATTGAGTACTTCTTTAATTCTTTATCCGAGCTATTTGTCATTATTAGTTTTAAAGCAGACAATCTTTCATCAACATTATTTATAATACTAAACTTTTCATAGCTTAATAACATATATTTTTTTGCCAGCAAAGGATTGTCTTTTTCATAAAACTTTGCAAAGTGAATATAACTTTTTCCTAAATCAAAAGGTTTTTTTTTCTTTTGTCTTATTTCAAGGCTTTTATTAAAATAGTAAAGCGCCTTTTTAGAGTCGTTTTTTTTAAAATAGCAAAAGCCTATATTATCTAAGACCTTACCCTTAAATTCCTTATCGGCTAATACGTCTTTTTTTGATATCAACGAAAGAAAAATTTCAAGAGACTCATCATATTTTCCTTCTTCAATTAATATAACAGCTATATTATTTTTTGCAGCTAATTTTCTCCATTCCTTTGTTTTTAATCGTAAAGCCTTTTGATTGTATAATATTGCGTTTTTATATTCGTAAGTATTTAAGTAGTTTGTACTTAGGGTAACATACGAGTTCCATATTTGAGCTGTTTTTTTTACATACTTCAAATACGGAAGAGCTTCGGTAATTGTAGCTTCACTTCCGGCATAATCACCATGAATCTGCTGAATTTCGGCCATACAGTTTGACACGATAACATAATTGTCTGCATCTGTTATCGGATTGCAAATAAATTTTGCTTTGTTATAATAATAAAAAGCGCTATCTAACTTATTATTATCATAAAACAGATTGTCCGCAATAGCAATCATCCTCTTAACTTCGGCTTTTGTGTCCTTAGGTTTAATAGGGGCGTCATTCTTTTTTTGACAGGATAAAAGAATCAAAAAACTAAATATAATATATAAAAACGACGGTATTCTTTGTGGTATCATGCGCCAAAAATATAGAATTATAAGTGTTGGGAACACGTATAAATACCTGTTTTTGAAAAATTTTCAAAATTAAGACATTGAGATTCTCATTTAGAGGCATATACAAACAAACCTTCACACAGGAAGGCTTGTAGTTGATCTGAATGTTGTAAAATTAATCTTTATAAAATTATACGGCTCTCCATCCCGTTGCTATTGCTAACCTGTTCCATGAATTAATTGTAATGATAATAATTATAATTTCAGCAAGATATTTTTCATCAAATAGGTTTGCAGCATTTTGATAAACTTCATCAGATACGTGATTACTTATCATTGTAACTTGTTCTGTTAATGCCAAAATTGCTTTTTCCTCTTCAGTATATACATCAGCTTCACGCCATGAACTTAGAAGGTAAATACGCTTTTCTGTTTCACCATACTTTCTTGCGTCTGCGGTATGCATGTTAATACAAAAAGCACAGCCATTAATTTGTGACGCACGAATTTTTATTAGCTCTTTGTGTGTTGTAGTGACTGATGTTTTTGCGTTGTATTTTTCTAAATTCATTAAAGCTTCATAAGCTTCAGGAGCAACTGTTGGAACAACGATTCTTGGTTTCATTTTATTATTTTTTAAAGTTTGATACAAAGGTCAGGCATCTCTTATTTAAAAAACTTGAACTACTTCAAGAAAACTTAGACTTTACCAGCTCTTATTTTGCTCATAAATTCTGCAGAAAAATCAAGGTAGGAAGCAATCATATACTGAGGAACACGTTGCACAAATTCCGGATGCAGATTATTGAAATGATGATACCTTTCTTCTGCCGACATGGTAAATAAAAATTTAATTCTCATTTGTGCAGCTCCAAATGATTTTTGAGATACAATTCGGAAATATCTTTCCAGTTTTGGAATTTCAATTAGAATTGCTTCTAATGTTGTTTTTTCAATGGCAACTACTGTTGAGTTTTCTACAGCCTGAATGTAAAAATGCGAAGGAATATGATTGTGATAGCTTAAATAATCGGTTATCCACCAATTCTCGATACCAAATTGAAGAGTTTGTTCTATGCCTTTAGAATTAATTATATATTGCCTCATACAGCCTTTTATAATGAAATAGATAGTATTGCAAAGCTGACCTTCTTGTAAAACGAGTTCTTTCTTTTTTATTTTGGAAATGCTTAAAGCAGCTTCTAAAATATCAATTTCTGATTGCTCGAGATTAATATGTTTTTGAATATGTTGTAAAAGTGAAGTATGCATCTAAAACTATTTTATGCAAATTTACTTATTAATTTAATTTTGAAACAATGAATCTCTGGAAACATCATAAAACAAAAAACCATCCTGAATAGGATGGTTTTTCTATGATAAGTAAGTAATCTAAATTGAGTTTATAAAACGTTTATTTTACTTTATTAAGTATTGCTTTGAAAGCTTCTGGGTGATTCATAGCTAAATCTGCAAGAACTTTACGGTTCAATTCGATTCCGTTAGCTTTAACTTTCCCCATGAATTGAGAATAAGACATTCCTTCTAATCTAGCTCCAGCGTTGATACGTTGAATCCATAAAGCACGGAAATTTCTTTTATTCTGTTTTCTGTCACGGTAAGCGTAGCTCATCGCTTTCTCTACCGCGTTCTTAGCAACTGTCCAAACGTTTTTACGTCTACCAAAGAAACCTTTGGCTTGCTTCATTATTTTTTTTCTTCTTGCTCTTTTAGCAACTGAATTTACCGATCTTGGCATAATTTTAATGTGTTTTTGTAGCAGGCGTCCTGAATTAAATCAAAGGAACTTAAAGGCCATACTCCAAGGTTATATAAATAATTTTTTAACCTAAAGAATTATTAGATAATTCTTAATTGTTGTTTAATGCTTTTCATATCTGTAGAGTGAACTAGCGCTGAGTGAGTCAAAGCTAATTTACGTTTTTTAGATTTTTTAGTCAAGATGTGACTTTTAAAAGCATGCTTTCTTTTAATTTTTCCAGAACCAGTAACTTTAAAACGTTTCTTGGCGCTAGATTTTGTTTTCATTTTAGGCATTTTTCCTAGTGTTTTAATTTATTCTTACTTACTTATTTTATTTCAGATTAGCAGTTTCAAATTCAAGACTGAATACTGAAACTGCAAACTGATTACTTTTTCTTTTTCGGAGCAATGAACATAATCATTCTCTTACCTTCTAAAACCGGCATAGCTTCAACCTTACCGTGTTCTTCTAAATCTGTAGCCAAACGTAGTAATAAAATCTGTCCTTGATCTTTATAGATAATCGAACGTCCTTTAAAGAAAACGAATGCTTTTAATTTAGCACCTTCTTTAAGGAACTTCTCAGCATTTTTTCTTTTAAATTCATAATCATGCTCATCAGTCTGAGGACCAAAACGAATTTCTTTTACTACAACTTGCGTAGATTTAGCTTTTAATACCTTATCACGTTTCTTTTGTTCGTAAACAAATTTCTTGTAATCCATGATTTTACAAACCGGCGGCTCAGCGTTTGGCGAAATTTCAACCAAATCCAATTCGAATTGATCTGCTAAACGTAAAGCTTCTGCAAGCTTAAATACACCTGGTTCGATGTTCTCGCCTACTAGTCTTACTTCTTGTACACCACGAATATTATTATTTATTCTGTGTGCATCTTTTTTTTCTACTCGAGGTTGATAACCTCTGTTGCTTCTTATTGCTATGACTTTATAATTTAAGTTAAACTGTAAAAACTTTTAATGTCTTTTTTATTTCTTCGTTTACAATAGCGACAAATTCATCAATTGTAACTGTAATATTCCCTTTTCCTTCTTGACCGTGACGACGAATTGAAATAGTTCCGTTTTTCTCTTCTTCCTCACCAACAATCAGCATAAATGGTATTTTTTGCATTTCTGCATCTCTAATTTTCTTGCCAATTGTCTCGTTTCGGTTGTCAATTAGGGCGCGAATTTCGTGATTTTCTAGCAAATCTAAAACTTTTTTAGCATAAATTTCGTATTTCTCACTCAAAGACAATATTATAGCCTGTTCCGGCATAAGCCAAAGTGGGAAATTTCCTGCAGTATGTTCTAGTAAAATTGCGATAAATCGTTCCATAGAACCAAAAGGAGCTCTATGGATCATAACTGGACGATGTAATTCATTATCAGCACCTTTATAGGTTAATTCAAAACGCTCAGGCAAGTTATAATCAACCTGAATAGTTCCTAATTGCCATTGTCTTCCCAAAGCATCTTTTACCATAAAGTCAAGCTTCGGACCATAAAAAGCAGCCTCGCCATATTCTACTACAGTATTCAGTCCTTTGTCAGCCGCAGCGTTGATAATTGCATTTTCTGCTTTCTCCCAATTTTCATCAGAGCCAATGTATTTCTCTCTGTTTTCCTGATCTCTTAATGAAATTTGAGCAGTAAAGTTTTCAAAACCTAACGAACCGAATACATAAAGTACAAGATCGATAACTTTTTTGAACTCTTCATCTAATTGCTCCGGAGTACAAAAAATATGTGCATCATCCTGAGTAAATCCTCTTACACGAGTTAAACCGTGCAATTCACCAGATTGCTCATATCTATATACAGTACCAAATTCGGCATAACGCTTAGGTAAATCTTTATATGACCAAGGTCTTACATTATAGATTTCACAGTGATGAGGACAGTTCATAGGTTTCAATAAAAATTCTTCGCCTTCAGCAGGAGTATTTATAGGTTGAAAACTATCAGCACCATATTTAGCATAGTGACCAGAAGTTACATAAAGTTCTTTCTGACCAATATGTGGAGTAACTACTTGCTCGTATCCGGCTTTCTTTTGAGCTTTCTTTAAAAACTGTTCTAAACGATCTCTAAGCGCAGCACCTTTAGGTAGCCATAAAGGTAAACCTTGTCCAACTTTTTGAGAAAAAGCAAACAATTCAAGTTCCTTACCTAATTTACGGTGATCACGACGTTTTGCTTCTTCAAGAAGTTCAAGATATTCAGTTAGATCCTTTTGTTTAGGAAAAGAAGTTCCGTAAACACGAGTTAACTGTTTGTTTTTCTCGTCACCTCTCCAGTAAGCACCGGCAACGCTCATGATTTTAAAGGCTTTAATAATTCCGGTATTCGGAATATGTCCACCGCGACATAAATCAGTAAAAGTAGCATGATCACAAAAAGTGATAGTTCCGTCTTCAAGATTCGAAATCAATTCAGTCTTATAAACGTTATCCTTGTACATTGCTAAAGCGTCGGCCTTACTAACCGGACGCATTTTGAATTCGTGTTTTTCTCTTGAAATCTCAAGAACACGATCTTCTATTTTTTTAAAGTCAGCTTCTACAATTTTTTGATCTTCAAAATCAACATCATAATAAAACCCATTAGAAATTGCAGGTCCAAGAGTTAATTTAATTCCAGGATACAATTCCTCTAAGGCTTGAGCCATTACGTGGGAAGTTGAATGCCAGAAAGCTTTTTTGCCTTCCGCATCATTCCAGGTATATAAAATAAGACTACCGTCGGTCGTCAATGGAGTTTCGGTTTCAATTGTTGTACCATTAAAGGATGCTGAAATCACGTTTCTTGCAAATCCTTCACTAATGCTTTTAGCAACCTCCATCGGAGTTACGCCAGAAGCAAACTCTCTAATTGACCCGTCGGGTAAAGTAATCTTAATCATTGTTTATAATTTTGTGAATGCAAATATAACGCATTACTAAAATACATACAATATATATATGCATGTTTATACTATATATATGTAAGGAATAAATATTAACCTTAATCTAATGCTTTTCTCTACGTATATATAAGGTGAAAATTATACTATAATATATAAGTGTGATTTTGTCAGAGCGAAGTCGGAGTTCTTTTATTGGAATTTAGTTTTTAGAAGGAGCTGTTTCCCGCTGTTCCTTCCAATCTTTTGTGGTGAACCCCACCACAAAAGGATTTTCCCTCCCATCGGGGCTAGGGGAGTTGTTTTCAGGAGAAGTGTTGTTTATATAAGGAGAAAACAGGGAAAAAAGACTTTGTGTCTTAATGCCTTTGTTGCAAAAAGCCAAAAAAGACATCCAAAAGGATAAAAATCCCGGAAAAGAAGCAGAAAGCAAATGTTTGTAGAGTTCTCAGAAAAGAATGTATTAGTATGTAAAGTCCATAAAAACGGTAGTTCAGGAAACAAAAGAATTGAGATAAACACAAACACTACAGAAAATTCCTAAAAACGATAAAAAATATCAAATCGTAAGTTTTGAGTTATCAGAGTGTTAAGAAAAACTTTTGCAAAAGATTGAAATTATATAAAAAAAAGGCTTGTAAATGTAAATAAAGGTGCTACTTTTGCACCCGC